>SLGS01000017.1 GCA_007136565.1 Clostridia bacterium
CAGCCTGGTCGAAGAGAACGAGCAGCTCCGGGCGCGTGTCGACCAGCTCGAAGCTGCGGAAGTGGACCTGCTTCTCCTCGATCGAGAGAACGAGCGCCTCAGGGATCTCCTCGGCTTGGACCGGCGCCTGCTGGTGAATACCCGGGCAGCCCGAGTCCATGCTCGATCCCCCGGCAACTGGAATCGCGAGGTCGTACTCGACCAAGGTGAGGACGACGGAGTTCGGCCCGGGGATGTCGTCGTCGCTCCCGGGGGCTTGGTGGGGCGAATCATTGCGACGAGCAACCAGACTTCCCGAGCGATGCTTATCACGAGTTCCGACAGCGGACTCGGGGTTAAGATCGCATCCAGCGGAGATGCCGGAGTCGCCGAGGGACAGCTTTTCCACCAGAGCAGGGTGCGCGTCACCATGTTCACTCCCAACGCTCGAGTGTCCGTGGGGGATCTAGTAGTGACCTCCGACTACGGGGAGACTTACCCCGCGGGGATACCCGTGGGCTGGGTCCTCGATATAGATACGGAGGAATCGGGGTTGGTCAACGAAGTGTGGCTCTCTCCCGCGGCGGATCTCGATGAGATCGCCGAAGTATTGATAATCCGGGGGGCCGCTCGCGGCAGCCTGAACTGGAGCGAAGTCGCCCGCGCTTTCGAGGTTGAAGACTGGCGACCTCCCGGGGAGGTGCAAGCCCCGTGAGCGGACCGGCACCGATAGCACACTGGGTGTCGTTGGTTCTCGTCATCGGCGCGCTATTGCTGCAGGTTACCCTGTTGCCTTCGGTGACCCCTTCGGGGGTCAGGCCGGACTTGATCCTCGTGGTTATCTTGGGCATCGGAGTCTTCAATGGCATCGGGTGGGATACTTTCGCGGTCGCCCTACTGGGAGGCATGATGCTGGACTTTCTGTCGGGACACCTCATCGGGTTGAATATCATGATCTACTTGCTGTCGGTGACCGCAGCCTTCCGCGTCCTGGACATGTTCACCCGTGCCAACGCCGCGATCTTCGTCGTGATGTCCGCCTCTTTCGCCCTGCTCGCGGAACTGATCCGGGCCCTGGCCGTCTTCTTGAGTGGAGCGCACCTGGGACCGATCCCGGTGGTCTTGTTGATCGCAACGACCGCTGCGGCATACACGGGTGTTGTGGCTGTCTTAGTATACTTCATAATGGGTCGCTACATATCTTCCCAGGAACCCCAGTGGGGTTGGGAACGAGGGGCCAGGAGGTGACATGTTGGTCAAGCGTCGCGCGATATTCTTGGGAGTAATAGTTACCGTGTCCATCCTGATCCTCATCCTGCGGGTCGCTCATCTTCAGCTCGTCGAAGGTGACAGGCTGGCCGACGCCTCCTACCAACAGAGATTGAGATTATTGAGCACCCCGGCTCCCCGGGGGAATATCGTCAGCTCGGACGGTGTAGTCCTGGCGGAAAATCGTCCCGCCTTCGTCGCCCAATATATCCCATCCGGGGATCCACCCGACGAAGAGTGGATCAACCTGGTGGCCTTCCTGACCGACGTTCCCCCGGCCAGCATCCGCGACGCCATACAGAAGGGCGCTCGCAGCGTCCCCTATGCGCCGGTGGATCTCAAGGTGGATCTAAGCGTCGAGGAATATACCGCACTCATGGAGCATAAGCACGAGCTTCCCGGGCTCAGGGTCGTGTCCCGGCCCGTGAGGAACTACCCCGAAGCCGACCTCGCGCCCCAGACCCTGGGGTACGTGCTCAAGATCAATGAGACGGAATTGAGCACCTTCGGGGAACTTTCGGGGCGGGATTACGAGAACACTCACCTCGTGGGCAAGGCCGGGTTGGAAAGGGCCCTGGAATTCGAACTGCAGGGCCACGATGGCCAGGTACGAGTAGAGGTGGACGCGGCCGGACGGCTGGTGGAAAGCGTGACGGGTCGCTTCCCGGTGGCCGGTAACGACGTCCATCTGACGATAGATACGGGGCTGCAGAGGATCCTGCAGGATTCATTGGCCACGGTGACCGAACGGCTGATGGAGGGCTATAATCCCCTACCCTTCGATACGTCCCGGGGAACATACGTCAACTTGTGGGATGAGGGTAACCTGAGGCCGGCGGACGCCAGGAGGCCTTCGCGCCAATACTCAGACGCGAGGACCGCCGCGGGGGTAGTGATAGATGTCAGGACCGGAGCCGTTTTGGCGATGGCCTCTCACCCCGGTTTCGATCTCAACGTTTTCGCCACTGCGCCCCTGCACCTCCCCGGGACGGAGGAGGACAGGCTTTGGTCGGCGGAGTGGACCCGGCTCAATAACCCCGAGGAGGATCAACCCCTCCTGAATCGTGCCGTTTCGCAGGTTTCGTCCCCGGGCTCGACCTTCAAGATGGTGACGGCGTTGGCCTACCTGGACGAGGGCAACAGTCCACACGCCAGCCAAACCTGCTCTGGCCAGCTCAACGTATTCGGACAGACCTACGGATGCTGGGGGGTTCACGGGTCGGGGGTCAACCTGCAGCGCGCCATAGCGGAAAGCTGCAACGTCTATTTCTACCAGGCCGGGTTAACCGCCGGCATCGATGCCCTGGAATCCATGGGGCATCAACTGGGCATGGGCGGACCCACGGGCGTCGTCGGGCTTAGTCCCGGTGAAGAGTCCGGGGGGACGCTTCCCGGGCGGGATTGGAAAATGGAATCTCTGGGAGAAGTTTGGTATCCCGGTGAGACATTGATGGCCGCCATCGGGCAGGGATTCCATGCCTATACTCCCTTGCAGATGGCGAATTACGTGGCGACCATAGCCTCGGGAGGTACCAGGTATCGTCCCTACATCATGGACCTCGTCGTGGATCCCCAGGGGCGAGTCGTGGAGAAGACCGAACCGGAAGTGGCTCACGTATTGGACGTGGATCCCGAGGCGGTGGCCAGGGTACAAAGGGGAATGGAGGGAGCCAACCTGCCGGGTGGTACATCCTTTTCCCGCTTTTCCGATTACCCCAAGGTCGTGCCCGGGACCGAAAGGGAGATCTCCGTGGCGTCCAAGACGGGTACGGCGGAGGTTGGAAGTGGGGCCTCGAGGCGCGATAGCCACGGGTGGTTCGTGGCTTATGCGCCGGCGGATGAACCCGAGATCGCCGTCGCCGTGGTGGTGGATCACGGGGGTGGCGGTTCACTTGCGGGCGCCCCGGTGGCGAGGATGGTCATCGAGGAGTACTTCGGATTCCTCCGCGTTCCCGAGTCCGAAGAGCTCCTACCGTGATACTATGGAGGTCGTTGAAGCGTCGGAAGGATTAGGCCCGTAAAGCCCCGGGTGGCGTTATCCACCCAATAATTGGCCGAAGGAGTGTGAGGGAACCCCGGTGGCGGGCCGGCGACGACACCGTCGCACGAGCTAAACCGGGAACCAAATTGGGCGAAACTCTGGTAATTACTTCAGGCAAAGGTGGCGTCGGCAAGACCACTACCACCGCCAACATCGGCGCCGCTCTGGCGGCACTGGGACATAGAGTGGCGCTGGTCGATGCGGACATAGGTTTGCGAAATCTCGACGTGGTCTTGGGATTGGAAAATCGCATAGTCTACGACCTGGTTGATGTGGTGGACGGCTTCTGCCGACTCAAGCAGGCGTTAATACGGGACAAGCATAACGAGGGGCTGTATCTTTTACCCGCGGCGCAAACGAAGGACAAGACCGCCGTCAGTCCCGAGCAAATGCGGGAAATTACCCAGCAACTCAAGGAATTGAACGTTTCTGCAGAGCCCGGCGGTGCCGAGTACTTCGATTACATTGTCGTCGATTCGCCCGCCGGTATAGAGCAGGGATTTCGCAACGCAATAGCGGGAGCCGACAGGGCCATCATAGTGACCACCCCGGAGGTTTCGGCCGTGCGCGATGCTGATCGCATCATCGGGCTGTTGGAGGCCGAAGAGATGGCGCGGCCTCAACTCCTGGTCAACCGGATACGGCCGGGAATGGTTCAAAGCGGCGATATGATGGGGATCGAGGACATAGTGGATATTTTGGCCGTCGACCTGATCGGTGTAATACCCGAGGACGATCGCATAGTCGTCGGAACAAATCGCGGTGTCCCGGTGGTGGGCGACAGTGGTTCGAAGGCGGGACAAGGATTCAAGAATGTCGCTCGCCGGATCACCGGAGAGGACGTCCCACTGATGAAGATGGAGACGTCGGAGGGATTCTTCGGTCGCCTCGGCTACTTGCTGGGAATTCGTGGACGATGAGGGGGATACACGATGGGCTTTCTTAGCCGCCTTTTCGGTCGAGACAGGGGAAGCAAGCAGGTTGCCAAGGAGAGGTTGCAGCTTGTCCTCAGTCACGATCGCATGAAACTGCCTCCGGCACTGCTCGGGCAACTCCAGGATGATCTGATCAAGGTCATATCCAACTACATCGAGATCGATGAAGCCGGTATCAACGTCGAGTTGACCGAGCGCGATGAGCAACGGCAGCTGGTGGCGAGTATTCCGGTTATCGGACTTCGCAAGGGAAGATCCGGGAAATAGGACGGGAGTGGGGCTTACGAAGCGCCTGGAGTTGCTCGGAAAAACAGACTGGATACTGGTCCTGACCGTATTGGTGCTGTTGATTTTCGGCCTCGCCATATCCGCAGGTATCAGTACCTCCAGCTTGCAGGAGGCCATGGCGTCGGCCGTCTTACGGCGACAGGCCCTTTGGGTCGGCATAGGTGTCGCCATCATGGCCGTCAGCGCCTTGATCAACTACCGGTGGTTGCGAAGCCTCGCCTTGCCCCTGTATCTGGCCACGGTCGGCCTCCTTGCGGCCGTCCTGCGCTTCGGAGTGGTTGTCGGAGGAGCTCGCAGGTGGATCGAAATCGGATCGCAAACGGTGCAACCCTCAGAGTTCGCCAAGATCCTGGTCATAGTAACGCTGGCTCATCAACTATCGCGAAAGAGCATCGAGGAAGAGGACGAGCCCAGGACCTGGTTCGATCTGGCCTGGGCGATGGTCCACGTCGCGATTCCGGCTGTCTTGGTACTCGCGCAGCCCGACCTGGGAACCGCCTTGGTTTTTGTCGCCATCCTGTTCGGCGAACTCTACATATCGGGTTTTAGCCCGTGGAGACTCCTGGCTGCCCTCGGGGTGGGCGCAGCGGGGACGGCGAGCGCCCTGGTGGCCAATTTGCGATACGGGATAGACGTTCCCTTCCTTAGACCTCACATGATCAATCGATTGGTGTCATTTGTCGATCCCAGCGCCGATCCGACGGGTGCGGGTTACCAACTGCAGCAATCGATAATCGCCATCGGTTCGGGACGGGTTACGGGGAATGGACTCTTCCGGGGCATCGCCGCCCCCCTCAGTTTCCTGCCCGAACAGCACACCGATTTCGTGTTTTCATCCCTCGCGGAGCGAACGGGATTCTTGGGGACCTCGATGCTGCTGGTCCTGTTCCTAGTTATGTTGCTTCGCATGTTGAGTGCCGCCTCTTCCGCGGAAGATGAATTCGGTGCGGCCATAGTCGTCGGTGTAGTGTCCATGCTTTTCTTTCACGTCCTCGTCAACGTGGGCATGGCCGTCGGGCTGATGCCGGTGACCGGGCTGCCGCTTCCCTTCATAAGCTACGGGAGAAGTGCTCTCGTGGCCGACATGGTGGCGGTGGGTTTGGTTATCAACGTGGGTATTAGGTCCGGGACTTCGAAACCCGGGAGCACCAAGCGCTCATATATCTCCAGGTAAAGGAGCGCGCGAGTGTCATAGTCTCATCTGTCGTAGATGGGCTCGCGTTTGGATACCTCGGCCCTTCGGTTATAATGGTTCAAGCGACCTCTTCGAGGGGTAAGTCCGATTCGATTGGAAGTGCGTTGATCTTATGCCCGAGATTGCGGGTGCAGTGGAGAATATCCTGGGTAGGGTGCGAAATCCCAGTCGCTACATGGGTGCCGAGCATAATGCCGTCTCCGGTGATTGGGATCCGGACGAGGTCAACTTCGTATTGGCGTATCCGGATCTTTACGAGGTGGGCACCTCGCATCTGGGGTTGTCCATCCTCTACTCCATCATCAACGCCCATCCCCGCGGGCGCGCGGAGAGAACCTACAGCCCGGATCTGGACATGGAAAGAGAACTCCGGGATGCTGGCCTGCCCCTGTTTTCCCTCGAGTCACGTCGTCCCGTGGGGGATTTCGATTTCATCGGGATTACGCTCCAGTACGAGCTGACGTACACCAACATCGTTAACCTGCTGGATCTATCCGGCATCCCCCTCGAGGCGTCCCGGCGTCGGGACTGTGACCCCCTGGTCATCGGCGGTGGACCGTGTTCCTACAATGTAGAGCCGGTGGCGCCTTTCTTCGACCTCGTCCTCCTCGGGGACGGCGAGGAATTCGTCGGGGAGCTAATAGACCTTTACGGTGCTTGGAAGGGTGGAGGTTCGCCCGTCACCCGCGGGGACTTCTTGAAGGCCGCGGCTGCCATCGAGGGGTGCTACGTTCCCTCCGGATACCAACCGATCTATTCCGATAACGGTGATTTCGAGGGTATGCGGGTGCAACCTGGCTATCCCCCGGTGGTGAAACGGAGGATAGTGACCGACCTGGATGCGATCCCCGTTCCCACATCTCCAGTCGTCCCCTACGCCGAAGCAGTGCATGACAGGGCCGTCGTGGAACTATTCCGGGGTTGTACGCGGGGTTGTCGATTCTGCATGCCCGGTCTCGTTTATCGCCCGGTCAGGGAGCGCTCGCCCGGGGTGGTCGAAGGGTGCGCCCGGGAGATATTGGAAAACACGGGGTACGAGGAGATTTCCCTGGTTTCCCTATCCAGCTCGGACTACTCGTGCATTGATCCCCTCAGCGAAAGGATGGCCCGAGAATTGGGCGAGAAACGAACCAGTATTTCACTGCCGTCCCTGAGGGTCGATCATTTTTCCGTGGCACTGGCGGGTAGGGTCAGGGAAGTGCGGAACACGGGGATTACCCTCGCGCCCGAGGCGGGTACGCAAAGACTCCGGGACGTCATCAACAAGGGAGTCACGGATGAGGATTACACCGCCGCCCTGGAGACGGCCTTCGGTTCCGGTTGCGATCAGTTAAAGCTGTATTTCATGATGGGTTTGCCCACGGAAACCGACGAAGACATCCTGGGTATCTCGCGCATGGTCGGTGTGGCCCGGGAGATCTATAAGGAGTCGGGAGTCTCGCGCCGCCCGCTGAAACTGAATCTCAGCGTGGCCTGCTTCATCCCCAAGCCCCAAACTCCCTTCCAATGGGAACCCCAGCTGGGGATGGAAGAGTTTTCCCGACGCGTTTCTCTCCTGAGGGACAACCTCCCGAGGCGCGGGGTTCGACTCTCGTATCACGATCCGGGCAGCAGCCGGATGGAGGCGATATTCGCCCGAGGTGATCGGCGATTGGCCCCGGCGATCGTTCGAGCCCACGCCATGGGGGCTCGCCTCGAGGGGTGGACGGAACACTTCGATGGCAGTATATGGGAGCGAGCCTTCGAGGATACCGGCATATCCGAGGAAGAATATCTCGGGCGCAGGGGGATCGATCTGCCGCTGCCGTGGGATCACCTGGACTCGCGGGTGACCAAGGAATTCCTGTCCGGGGAATTGGCCCGGGCTCTGCGCGGCGAGATTACGCCCGATTGTCGATGGGGCCCCTGCTCGTCGTGTGGGGTATGTGAGGGTACCGTTAGGAACGAGGTGTTCTCGGCGGATGACTACTCCTAGTTGTAGAGTTCGCTGTTGCGTTAGCATTTCCAAGGGCCTGCGCTGGGTATCTCACCTGGAGTTCTTGAGGTCCTTTACCCGCGCCCTTCGTCGCGCGGATCTTCCCGTGGCCTACAGCCAGGGGTTCAATCCCCACGCTCGCATTTCTTTCGCGACGGCGAGACCCGTTGGGATGGCCAGCGAAGCGGAGTACGTCGACGTCTTTTTCGAGGAGGACCTCATCGGCGGTAGAGTGAAGGAAGACTTGGGGAGGGTATTGCCAAGCGGTATGGCAATACCCCGGTGTGAAGTGGTCGATTTGAACGGGGCCTCCCTGGCGTCCCGGGTTAACGCTTCTCGCTATTTGTTTGAGACGGAAGATTTGGATCGGGAACACTTGATGTCAGCGGTAACGGATCTCCAGCGGGCGACGGAGTTGAGAATTACCCGGGTCAGGCGGAATAAACCGGACAGGGAGCTGGATATCCGGCCCGGGATACTTTCCATAGGATCGCCGAAACGCCGAGGCGCCGGGCTTGCGATGGAGGCTGAACTGGCTATGGGGGGCGAGGGAGGAGTAAGACCGGAGGAGTTATGGCGGTGCCTTCGCGCCCAATTGGCCGGGACAGATCCCGAAGGGTTTCGTCCGATCGTAACGAGGATTGATATTCACCGCCGCGAGGGCGACAGGTTGATTTCCCCGTGGTGTCTTTGAGGGCGGATTTTTTGCTTAACATTTTGGGAGCTGAGTTGAAATGAAAAAAGAGATCCTGGTCAGTGTGGACCAGGACGACGTGCGCGTGGTTATTCTGGAAGATGAAGAAATTGTCGAGCTTTACGTGGAAAGACCCGTGGCACAAAGATTCGTGGGAAATATCTACCTGGGCAAAGTCGAGAATGTGTTGCCTGGAATGGAGGCGTGCTTCGTCGACCTGGGGCTGGAGCGGAACGCGTTCCTGTACGTCGACGATGCCTATCCCGTGCGGCCCGAAGAAGAGGATAACCTGCCCAAGAATGCTCGCCGTGCCGCCATAAATAAGCTCGTAAGACCGGGCCAGGAGGTCATGGTTCAAATCGTCAAAGACCCGGTCGGCACCAAGGGCGCGCGTATCACCAGGAACGTGACGCTCCCCGGTCGATACTTGGTCCTGATGCCCGCCGTCGATTACGTAGGTGTCTCGCGACGCATCAGCGACGACAAGGAACGCCGCCGGCTCAAGAAGATCGCCCGGGAAAACAAGCCCGAGGATTGTGGCCTAATTGTTCGCACGGTCGCAGACGGCATAGATGAGGATGATCTCAAGAGAGACCTCGACTTCCTCCTGAGGCAGTGGAGGGAGGTCCAGTCCAAAAGCGACAAAGCGAGTGCTCCCAGCCTGCTTCACCGGGACATGGGGGTAATCTACCAAGTTCTCAGGGATAATCTCGACAAGTCCGTGCACCGGATCACCGTCGATGATCAGACCGAATACCAGAGAATACTCCAACTCGTCGATGTCATGGCTCCGGGAACGCGCAAACGGGTCAAGTGGCACCGGGATGACAACAGCATCCTGGAGGAACGGGGCCTAGAGGGTGAACTCGAGAAGGTCGTGGGACGCCGAGTATGGCTCGACTGCGGTGGACACATAGTCATAGACCGCACCGAGGCCTTGACGGTGATCGATGTGAATACCGGGAGGTATGTGGGTAAGCGCGATCTCGAGCAGACGGTCTATCGGGCGAATCTCGAGGCCGCCGAAGAGATCGCTCGGCAGCTGCGGCTGAGGGATATTGGCGGTATCATCGTCATCGATTTCATCGACATGGAATCGAAAAAACACAGGGACAACCTGGTGCAAGCGCTCGAGAAGGCCCTGGCCCGGGACAAGACGCGGGCGACGGTCCTGGGGATTACGCAACTTGGCTTGGTGGAGATGACCAGGAAGAAGGCCAGGCAGAGCCTCGACGAATTCATGTTGAAGCCCTGCCCCTATTGCGAAGGTACCGGTAGGGTGATGTCCGAACTCACCATGAGCCGCAAGGTGAGAAATGACATTCGCGAGGCCCTTCGCGAATCGGATGCCGAAGCCGTCCTCGTCGAGGTTCACCCCAGTGTTGCGGCGGTGTTGATAGGTGCCGGGGGTAGTAACCTCCGAAAGCTGGAGTCCGAACTGGGCAAGTCCGTTTACGTCAGGGGATCCGAGGCGACTCACCTGGAGGAAATGAAGGTGGTGGCCATGGGAGACAAGACGGAGGTGGAGGATCGCGCCCGTCCGGTCAAGCCCGGAGATGTGCTCAAGGTCGTCGTCGAAGAGCCCCATGCCTCCAACCCCAAGGACGGGATAGCTCGGGTCGAGGGATATGTACTGGACATCACCTCTGCGGGAAGCTCCGTGGGGCAGGAAGTGGAAATCGAGATCGTCAAGGCTTACCGGACGTACGCCAAGGCACGGGTGATCTGAATGCCGACCAGGAGATGGTGGGCTACGCCAACCCCTTTGACCATTTCGGCGTGCGCGTGCTAGAATAAACTCCGTCCTGCGCCCGCATTCGGGCATAGGATGGTGTTCAAGTCCGAAAGATCCGCGGGAAGCGGACAGCAACGGCTGAGAGGTGAGGGTTTTGAACGATTACGCCGTCATAGAGACGGGGGGTAAGCAGTACAGGGTTAGTCCCGGAGACGTCATCCGGGTGGAGCTGCTCCCCGAGGATGAGGGCGATACCGTCGAGTTCGAAAAGGTATTGGCCGCCCAGGTAGAGGGGCGCACGTTGGTGGGCAAGCCCATCATAGATGGCGCCACGGTCAAGGGCCGGATCCTGAACCGCGGTAAGCGCAAGAAGGTCGTAGTTTTTAAGTACAAGCCCAAGGTGCGTTATCGCAAGATGCGCGGTCATCGCCAGCACTACACCGAGGTGGAGATCCAAGAGATCGACGCCCCGGCCGCAAGCTGAGCAAATGATTACGGCGGTGTTCTTCGCCGAGACTTCCGGGGAGCAAACGAACTGGTCGGGCTTTCTACTCGACGGTCACGCGGATTTGGACGAAGCGGGGCGAGACATATTGTGCGCCGCGGTGTCGGCCCTCGCGCAGACCGTGTTGATGGGATTGACCGAGGTCGTAAAGCTACCCACGAAATGGGATCGGGATGAAGGCTATCTCTCGGTTCGCTTGGACCCGGGATCAGTGGGTGATGCCGGCGCGAACGTCCTCCTGGAGACGGTTTACTTGGCCCTCGAGGACCTCGCCAAACAGTATCCCGACAGGTTGGGAATAAGGATTTCATATTCGAATGGGAGGGGGAGGTGAACCCCATGCGCATTGATCTACAATTGTTCGCGCACAAGAAGGCGGGAGGTAGCTCCCGAAACGGTCGTGACAGTAACGCCCAATATCTGGGGGTTAAGGTCTACGGTGGACAGACTGTGACCGCGGGCAGTATCCTGGTTCGCCAGCGCGGTACGAAGATCCATCCGGGCAACAACGTTGGTATCGGTGGCGACGATACGCTTTTCGCCAAGGTCGATGGATCCGTGCAGTACCGTCGCCAGGGCAGGAAGCGCAAGCTGGTCGACGTACTTCCCGTGGCCGAAGAGACCGTGGCAACGGCGTCAGACCAGAACGACTGAGCCTCGAGCGGAGGAATTGGCTTGTTCATCGACCGTGGCAAGATATATGTCCGGGGCGGTGACGGAGGCCACGGCATTGTCTCGTTCAGGCGAGAGAAGCACATCCCCAAAGGAGGTCCCGACGGTGGCGACGGGGGCCCTGGAGGGGATGTCGTTTTGGTGGTCGATGCCCAGCTTTCTACCCTCTCTGAACTCAGACATCGGCGTCATTTCCGCGCCGATAAAGGAGCCTCCGGTGGCCCGAGCAACCGCAAGGGCAAGACCGGAAGCGATCTCGAGATCCGCATTCCACCGGGGACCTCGGTTTTCGACGAGGAGGGGAGATTGCTAGCCGATCTCGTCGAACCCGGTCAACGCCAGGTCGTGGCGCGAGGTGGCCGCGGCGGCCGAGGCAACGCGAGGTTCGCCAGCAATCGCCACAGAGCGCCCGGATTTAGGGAAAAGGGTGAACCCGGGGAAGAGGCATGGATAGAGCTCGAGCTGAAGCTTTTGGCTGACGTGGGGTTGGTTGGATACCCGAACGCCGGCAAGTCCACCTTACTATCGGTGATTTCCAGCGCGCGACCCCAGGTCGCGGACTATCCCTTCACGACTTTGGAGCCACATCTGGGAGTCGTCACGCTGGATTACGAAAGATCTTTCGTCGTGGCCGATCTACCGGGCCTAATAGAGGGGGCCCATGTCGGCGTGGGTTTGGGAACAGAGTTCTTGCGCCATGCCGAGAGGACTTCTGTCATACTTCACCTAGTCGATTTGGCGGACCCGGGTGGTAAGGATCCCCTCGAAGCTTTCGAGGAAATTGAGGCGGAACTGGCCGCCTACGGGCACGGGTTGGATTCTCGGCCGCGCATCGCGGTTGGCACCAAGATGGATCTACCGGAGTCTCGCCGAGCCTGGCAAGAATTCTCGGCTGCGCTCTCGGATTGCGGTTATAAGGTTATGGCAATTTCGGCCGCCACGCGATCGGGGATCGATGAGTTGATGGCCGAAACCCATCGCCTCGTCGTCGAATCACGACGGGAACGTTCCGCGGAGGGTGAGGGTCCAACCGGTTATCGGATATATCGGGCCGAGGATGTGGACGATATATCGATAGAGTGGCTCGAGGAAGAGGAGGTCTGGTCCCTAAGATCTCCCCGCTACGAGCGTTGGGTCGCCATGACGGATTTTGAGAGTCGAGAGGCCCTCTTGCACCTGAACGCACGCCTGAGACGATCCGGGCTGTATGAGCGCCTCAAAGAGCGCGGGGTTGTCGAGGGGGAGACCGTGAGGATCGGAGAAGTGGAGTTCGAATATGAAGAGAACCCGTCCTTCTGATGATTCATCACGCACTGCGATCGGGGTGATGGGGGGAACTTTCGATCCCATCCACTTTGGACACCTCGTGGCTGCGGAATCCGCCTATGAGAGCTTCGAACTCTCGGAGGTCATCTTTGTCCCCGCCGGCGATCCGCCGCACAAGTGCCAAAAAGAAGTCACGCCGGCTGAACACAGACTGGAGATGACTGGACTC
>SLGS01000215.1 GCA_007136565.1 Clostridia bacterium
CATCCAGACCGAGCTATCCTCGGATTTCCCGATCAATTCTGGCAGGGACTCCTTCGGGGGTCGTATCTTGGATGCGGTGGATTCGAAAGCCTCGTCCCGGCGCTCTCGAAGGGCGCGCCACTCCTCTTCGCGGGCCGCCGTCATGTCTTCCCCGGCTGACCTCGCGACGATTTCTTCGCCCCGCTCCGAACCGATCCGGGCTATCCACTGATCCCCCGCGTCGGTCAGCAACAGGTCGAAACCTTCTTCGGCGTCGTGCGCTCCCATTGCCGCGCAAAAGGCGCGGTCGTCACAGGGCTCCTCGCAGGTTAGGCCAACGATGGTGGCCCTGTTCCTCTTGTCGAAGTAGTTGTCGTCTTCGAAGGTGTCGGAATATGCCTCGTCGCTGTAGGCTATGGCCCTAATGTCGCAGGTCCTCACCCCCAGGAGGATTCTGTCGACGGAATCCTTTCGAGCCCGGGCGTCCACCGGCGCCCCGGAGGCAACCGATTCTCCGCCGGGCGTGTCGAATTCGACGAGGATCTCTTCAGCCGGCAGGAAGTACTTCTTCGGGGGATTCAGAGTGGGCAAGTATCCCTCCATCTCCAACGCGGAAGCGTCTTCCACCTTCCGGAAGGAGAATCGTCCGTAACCCCTGGGCACCGGGGCGACGATCTCGGAGGTCTCGCCCAGGGCTCGAATCGTCTCATCGAAGGCCCTCTTGGACACCACCTTGGTCGATTTCATGGTAGCGATACTCCTTTGCATGAGGGTCTGATCAAAGTTTGCGGATTGTCCTCCATCGCCTGTCGCTCCAGATTCCCCGTCATCCATTCGACGATATGCTTCGCAGCTCGGATCTTCTCACCCGGGGCGCGGGTGCGAACCCCGGCGCCCCGTGCCCAGCGGTACGCTTACTACCTACAAAGCAACTCTTCGGCCGCGGCCACGCCCGAGCCCGGTTCGAACTCGTAACCCTTGGTCTTCAGGGCGCGCTCTACTGCGGCTACGGTGGCTATGATGTCGGAGGCGTTCACGGCTCCCATGTGACCCACGCGGAAGTACTTCTCCTTGATTTGCGGGTGCAGTCCTCCCGCGGTCATCACGCCCTCGGCCGCTATGGCCGGGACCAGGTCCGGTCCGATGCCCTCGGGATAGTAGACGGCCGAAAGCGTCGGGGCGTAAAGATCTTCCCTCGCGGGGACGAAATCCATGCCGAGGGCTCGCATCCCGGCCCTAAACGCCCGGGCGAGCCTATGATGGCGTTCGAATCTCGCGTCCATCCCCTCCGAGAGGATCTGCCCGAGGCTCACGTTGAGGGCGGCGACCAAGTTGACCGCCGGCGTTCCGAAGTACGCCGGACCGCGACCCTCGTAGGCCTCCATGATGGGCAGCCACTTGTCGAAGCCAGCGTAATAACTCGGAACCGGAGTCTTCCTCGAGCGGAAGGCCTCCATGGCCTCGGGGCTAACCGTCAGAAGTGCCAATCCCGGGGGTACACCGATGGCCTTTTGCGAGGCCGTCAGGTGGATGTCCACGCCCCATTCCTCGCTTCGGCATTCGGCCCCGGCCGTGGAGCAGACTCCGTCGACGATCACGAGGGCGCCGGCGTCGTCGGCCACCCGCGAAATGGCCTCCACGTCGGCCATCACACCGGTGGAGGTATCCACGTGGGTGATGGTTACGACGCGATAGTCGCCATCCTGGAGGGCTTTTCGGACCTCATCGGCGGAGGGAATGTCCCCCAGGGATCCGCTGAGGTTGGTCACCTCGGCGCCGTAGCGGGCCGCGATGTCCCCCATTCGATCGCTGAAATATCCGGAATTAACGGTGAGGACCCCGTCCCCCGGCTCCACGATATTGGCGACGGCGGCATCCATCGCCAGCGTTCCGCTGCCGGCCAGGATGAAAGGTTGCGCCGACGGGGCCAGGAACACCTCTCGCATCATTTCCAGGGATTCCCCGAAACACTCTACGAAGTCTCCCGCGACGTGACTGGTGGTGGGCTGGGCCATGGCAGCCATGACCTCCGGGGTAAACTCGATGGGTCCCGGAATCATCAACAAATTGCGTCCCTTCAAATTCCGATTCTCCTCTCCCACTCGCAACCGGATCGGGTACATCCTCCCCGGTCAGTTCTGCGTTTAAGTTAGGGTGTCACTCTCCGATAACCTTTCTCGCAACGTACCTCGTTCCCCTGTCCAGGGGGACGATACTCCCAGATGATATCTCCGCCAGCCAAGCCTCGAATCCCTCCCTTTCGCACCGGGAAATCCACAGGTCGACGTCCACGCTTTCTCCGTAATTGACTCCGGTGATGCTATACCCCCGGTTCCTCAACCCGTACTCCAGTTCCCCCCACGAATCGTAGGGTACCTGCAGCGAGAGCAAGTAGCCGTAGGCGTACTCCGCCGGGCGGGCGGCCTTCATCGCCTCGCGACCCGCCTCGGAGTAGGCCCTGACCAACCCGCCCTTGCCCAGGAGCGTCCCCCCGAAGATCCGGGAGACTATCAACAGCGAGTTGACCAGATCCCGCCCCTGCAGGAGGCTGAGGAGCGGCATTCCCGCGGTCCCGGAGGGTTCCCCGTCGTCGCTGAAGCGCTCCACGGGGACGCCCAATCCCACCCGGAAAGCGAAGGCGTGGTGGTTCGCCCCGGGATATTTCGCGCGGACTTCTTCTAGGTATTGCTGAACATCATCCTCGCCGGCCAGCGGTAGAGCCAATCCGAAAAACCTCGATCCCCGGGCCCGGATTTCTCCCTCTCCTCGACGCGAAAAGGCTCGGTACGAATCGATGGGTTGGCTATCCTCTCGCATCATGCGTCACCTCTTCCACGTGCGAATACCTGTAGTGAAGCAGCAGCGCTCCGAATATGAGCACCGCGGCGGCGCCGATGAAACTGGAGGCGATGCCGACGTAGGCGACGACCATACCCAGCAGTATGGGTCCCAAAAACTGCACCAACCTATTCCCCGTGAGCCTCAACCCCATGGCCAGACCCCTGTGTTCATCGTCGGCTCCCTCTGCCATCATTATCATGCTGATGGGCTGCGTCAGCGCCGTGGTGGTTCCGCCCAATAAGGCCAATAAGGCCAAGGGACCCAGAGCTACCACGAAGGGGGTTCCCCCGATGGCCAGGGCGCCTATTAGGAGCACCCCCTGTACAGTGCGTCTTTGCCCGAAGCTACCAACCAGGTAACCGAGCAGGGGTCGGACCACCAAGGCCGACATTTGCCTCAGGGAACCCAGCAGGCCGATGGAACCATCCGAATAGCCTATCGACTGGAGAAACACGGGGTAGAAACTGGTGTTGATGGAAAACGCCCCCAGCGCACATCCGCTTATGATGATGGACATCTGTGCCCTGGGGTCCCGGAGGAGTCCGCGGGTCACGCCCATGAGCTCGCGCACACCCTCGGAGGGCTCGCCGGGAGTGGCCCCGACCGGACTGCGCGGATCCGTCGGGGGTAGGCGCGATCCGATGGCGGCGGCGATGATGCCCGCGACTCCTACCCCCGCGAAGGCGACGGATCGACCCAGGGAATCCGAGATAATCCCCCCCAGCAGGGGGCCGACCAGCTGCCCTGCGGCCGTGGCGAAACCGAAGACTGCGAAGTCGTTGGCCCGGCTCCTCGAGGTACCGATGGCGGCTACGTAAGATTGGCTCGCCACCACCACGAGGACGTTGGCCATCCCGGCGAGGATGGTGGCCATGGTGACCGGTAGGATGGCCGGATGGCGCACGAGGATGTACGCCGATATCACCTCGAGGGTAGCACCCGCGATTATGGTGGCCCTAGAACCCAGCCGATCGATGAGGATTCCACCGGGCAGGGCTATGAACAGAGGGAAGAGGGCGTACGTGGAGACCACTATCCCGGTGAGCTCCGGTGGAGTACCCATCTCCGCCAGGTGCAGGGGTATGAGCAACCTCGGCATGGTGGCTCCCGCGAAGTGAATCGCGGCGACCACGCAAATGAAAAGCAACCGGGGTTCCACGCTCCCGAACAAAGTGCGACCGATCCGCCGCAATAGCATCCCTATCCGTCATTCCTCCCGCAAAACAGTTCCGTCACGGCGTCCAAGACGCCGGCGTCGTAGGGCCTTTGGGTCACGTAATCCGCCGCCGCGCGAAGACCCTCCGGCGCGTTGGCAACGGCGACTCCGCACCCGGCCACCTCGAGCATGTCCAGGTCCCCGGGGCCATCGCCCACGGCCACCAGGTCCTCGAGAGAAAGATTCAACCTGGCGGACAAGAATCGAAGGGCCTCTCCCTTGGTCGCCATCGGCGGGAGTACCTCGATGAGGGAGGGCAAGGGCCTCAGGATCACGGCCCGGTTGAGGAACCTGCACCGAAGATCGGCCTCGATCCCGGCACCATCCCCGGCGTCCACCCTTAGCGCCAGAGCGTAGACGCCCTCCTTCGGAGGATGCTCCACCACCGGGATGTCTTCCTCTAGGATGAGGGAATACCTCGCGGTGTCCGGATGCTCCCGGGTGGCCCGGGTGGCATCCACGGTGTAAACGTAGGCGACCAGGTCCCGGGCGGCGGCATCGTCGATGACCTCGCCCACCACTTCCGGGGTGAGATACAGTTCTCGAAGGCTCGCACCATCCGCATCCCGGATCACGGCCCCGGAGCTGGCGACGATCGGCCCCCGTATCCGAAGTCGATCGGCGAACATCCTGGCCGAAGCGTAGGGTCTTCCCGTGGCCAAGATGGCGACGCCGCCCCGGGATTGAACCGTATCCACGGCCTCCAGGGCGTTCTCACCCACTCGCCGGTCCGGTCCGAGCAAAGTGTCATCCAGGTCCAGGGCGATCCACCTGTAACCGCGTCCGCAACCTGCGATCATCCATCAACACCTCCAAAGTGCCGATACATACCGTACATACCGCGGGTCGAATCCCGGCGGAGGCCAACACCGATCCGTCGATTCGCCACGCGGTTGCTGCCCCCGAGGCGGAGGCTCGCGATCGCCATCGCTCGGCTCCATCCCGAAAGCGGGTGAATCACGCGGCCTCTTCGCCCGGGGTCAAGTCCGTTCCTTCCCCGGCTGGGGGCATGAATTTCGTGTATATCACTACGAGCAGGGTGAGCACAGCACCCATGATGAAGGTCGCCCGAAAATTCACCGCGTCCCACAGGATCCCTCCTGCGATGGGCACTATCAAGCCGAGGATGTGATTGATGGTGCTCCCGAGGGCCAGGGTGGGACGCAGGTCGATGGGTTGGGCAATGCCATCGAGATGCACGCTAATTGCCACCTCGAGGGAGGCCACCAGGGCATCGATGCAATAGGCTACGTAAAGAATCGCCAATACGGGAACGAAAGCGTACGTCAGGGCAGTGCACGTCGCCACGGCGTAACCCCAGCGGATGACCGTTCTCGTACCGAATCGATCCACCAGTCCCCCGATGGCCGGACGAACGTATATCCCTAGGGCGTGGCTCACTCCCATCAACACCGCAGTAGTCTGAACCGACATACCATGTTCTCGGACCATCAGGAAGACTGCGAAGGTGAAGAAAATGTGGCGCTGGGACGCGGTCAGGAGACGCAGCACGTAAAAGGACATGTACGCGGGCTTGAACACGAATCTTTGTGGCCTGGCGTCCATCATTTCGGCGTCCCGGGTGTACTTGAGAATTAGGATTCCACCGAGGACCGCGAGGACAGCTCCCCCCCAGTAGATAACTCGATAATAGGCCAACCCGGAAATGGGTTCGGCCAGCGCGAAGACCAATCCCACGGCAATCAGGGATGCCGCGGCCTGGGCCCCCGAAAACTGCCCCATCCTCCTTCCCTTCTCCCCGGGGCCGGAGAGGGACAATACCAGCGATGCCTGCACCGGGCCCAGTACGTGAAATCCGATGGACATCACCACCACCGCTATCAACAGGGTGGAGAGGTCGGATGACACCCCGTGAAGGAACAGCCCCACGGCTACGACGAGCCCACTGAGACCTACCACCACCGACTGTCTGAAGCCCGCTACGGCGGCGATCAACACCACCGTGAAAAGCCCGGGTACCTCCCGGATCGATCCCGCGAGACCGACCTCCGAAGGCATGAGGCCGAGGATATCGTTTGCGAAGTTGTTGAAGGTGGTTCGTTGAAGACCGAGGGCCAACTGGATCAAGAAGACTGCGACGAAAAGGATGAGGAAATCCCCCTTGAGATCCCCGAGCATCCTTTGCGCCCACCGACCTGCTTTATAGGCCAATGAATCCCAGCTCCCGTCGACGTCCCAAGTTGTGGAAACGCCCAGTTTAGATGTTCATCGCCGCTCCAGCCCCAGGGTCGGCGCCAGCCTCCTCAAGAGGGCGTGCAGCATTCCTCCCAGCGCTCCGACGGCGATAGCCTGCCCGAACATTATTTGCCCCACCAGGGCCGCATAGGGAACCCCGGAGAGGTGAGACAGGTAAGCGCTGACGCCGAAGGCGTTCAAGAATATGGGCGGCATTATCCCCACCCAAAAACCCGGGGAACGATGGGTGAGATACGCCGCCGCCAGGGTTATCAGGCTTCCCCCCACGACGTCCCAGGGACCCAGCCCGCCGAGGATGTTGGCGATGAAGCACCCGAAGAACAGCCCGGGAATCGCCGCCGCCTCGAAAAGGGGCAAGACCGCCAGGGCTTCGGCCACCCTTATTTGTCCGGGGCCGAAACTGATCGGTTTGAAAGCGTAAACGACAACCACGTACAGTGCGGCGATCAGGCCCGCGCGAGAGAGATACCTCGAAGTGGACGGGGTCAACTGGGACCCTCCTCGTCTTCTCTGTGTGACGCTTCACCGGCATCGCCATCGCGTTCGGCCCGATATCGAGAGCGCGACATCAGGACCTCGCGGGGCTTCGATCCCTGGTAGGGTCCGACCACACCCATGTTCTCCATGGTATCCATGAGCCGGCCGGCGCGGGTGTAACCGACGCGCAGTCGCCTCTGTAGCATGGATACCGAAGCCTCTCCGGCCTCCATGACCACCTCGACTGCCTCTTCCAGCTTGGGATCGCTTTCGTCGCCGCCCTCGGTGGACGTGGATTCGGTTTCGGCCGCCTCGATGACCTCTTCTCGGTACTCGGGATCACCCTGATCCCGGGAATGATCCAGGAGTTTCTCGAGGTCATCGTCCGAAAGGAAGCTCCCCTGGGCACGGATGGCCCGATCCCTCCCCACCGGGGAAAACAGCATGTCCCCGTGCCCGAGGAGTTTCTCGGCGCCGCCGGCATCGAGAATGGTCCTGGAATCCGCGGATGAGGAGACGGCGAAGGCGATCCGCGAGGGTATGTTCGCCTTGATCACTCCCGTGATGACGTCAACTGAGGGCCTTTGCGTGGCTACCACCAGGTGTATCCCCGCGGCCCTGGCCATCTGGGCCAATCGCTGGATGGCATCTTCCACGTCGACCCTCGCCACCATCATCAGATCCGCCAACTCGTCGATGATGATGACTATGCGCGGTATTTCGGGCTCCCCTTTCTCCCGGGCGCGACGGTTGTGGGCGGGGAGATCGCGAACTCCCCGTTCCGCGAAGTGGTGGTATCGCCGCTCCATTTCCTTGACCGCCCAGGTCAAGCATCCCGCCGCCTTCTTGGCGTCGGTGACCACGGGGGCCAAGAGATGCGGCAGGCCGTCGTAGGTCATGAACTCGACCACCTTGGGATCGATGAGCAGCAGCTTGACCTGATCCGGTCTCGCCCGCAGCAGTATGCTGGCTATGAGGCAGCGAATGGAGATGCTCTTTCCGGATCCCGTGGCCCCGGCTATGAGGACGTGGAGCAGGTCCTCGAGACTGACCACCAGGGGTCGGCCGGTTATGTCCGCCCCGAGGGCGATGCTCAGGAGACTGCCGGCGTTCTTGAACTCGGGACTTTCCGCGATATCGCGCAGGGAGACGGAGGCCACTTCGCTGTTTGGGACTTCGATTCCCACCGCGGACTTTCCGGGCACGGGCGCCACGACCCGCACCCCGGTAGTGGCCATGCTCAGGGCGATATCGTCGGCCAAGGACACTATCTGCGACACCTTCACCCCGGGACCCGGGTGGAGATCGAAGCGCGTCACCGACGGCCCGTGACTTATCTCCAGGACCCGCGCCTTAATGCCGAAATCCCTGAACGTGGATTCCAACAGGCGAGCCTTTCGGTTCAGCTCCGTCCTGGCACTCTCGCCCAGGGTCCGCGACTCCCCTCCACCGCTGAGTAAGCTGAGCGGTGGCAGAGCGTAGTCCGCCATACCACCCCGCGCTGCTCCGTCCTCGGCGCCCACCGGCGGCGAGCCTGCATCCGCGCCAGCCCCGGCTCCCGCGGATGTCGGGGCGGCCGAGTCTATGGGCAGATCCCCCGATTCGTCCGCTCCCGCGTCTTGTCTCCCCCCGCGCACTCGCGCCTTCGAATCGCCGTCCCCCGCGGATCCCGACGCAACCTCCTCGGCATCCTCGGGATACGTGCGTATGGCCACCTGGGAGGGTTCCGCGGTTTGTCGGGACGCCGATGGCCTGGAGGCCTGGCCCGCATCCGTGGCCTCCGACCCCTCCTCGGTACCGCCCAGGAGCCTCCCCAGGCCGCCCGCGACCGAGGACATAACGCGCAGGGCGGATCGACCGAGGGTACTCCCCGGCACGTTTATCAATAGCAGCAAAGCGACCAGCGCGGTGGACATGAGGATGACCCCGCGGCCCAACGGGCCAAAGGCCGCGGTAAGAGCCCAGGTTATGGCCGCACCGACGTATCCGCCGCCCGTCCGGATGGTTTCGGGGTCGAAGGTGGAGCTCTCGCCGGTGCCGACCTGGTAAAAGGCCGCGGTGGTCAGACCCGCGAAGACCAGTCCGGCCATCCGCGGGGCCGTCATCCCGGGGCGTAACTTCCCTATCCAACCGATCCCGGCCAGCGCCGCGACCAGGGGTATGATCCACGCAGCTCGACCCAAGAAAGAGGTCATGAGAACGCGCATGGCGTTACCGACGAAGCCGGCGGAGGGATGGTAGAGGGCCAAGACGAAGAGTACGCTCAAGGCGAGGGCCGCGAGGCCGCGGATCTCGTTCCTCACCCCGCGGTCCACATCCCATCCATTCCCGTTCCCTTTGCCCTTGGTCTTCTTCTGACTTCGCCGTGACGAAGATGCCATAAATACCTCCCCGGGGTCCGACGCCCCATCCGGATTTGCGCTGCCTACCGCTTATTAAACAACAGGAAGTCCTCGGGATCCACCACCTTAACCTCCAGGCCGGTCGCCCTGGCGGACTCCTCTCCCCTGGCGGTGGTAATAATGGTGCCGCCACTGCCGTAGACGATGCCGTGGGCCATAACCACCCGTCCACCCACTACGGTCATGACCGGGATCCCCAGGTCCTCGTCGATTACCGTGATGTCGGCATCGGCGCCGGCTCCGAGGTGACCCTTATCGTGCAATCCCAGCATGGACGCCCCGGCGGAGGATACCTTGAGGACGAACTCATCCATAGTTAGGGCACCGTATCGTACGAGGGCCAGCCCGTACTCCACTGCGACGTTTCGAGGGATGCCTCCGCCGTCGGTGGAGATCGCATCGACCACGAAGTTACCCCGGGAATCCTTGCGCGTGGCACAAAGGAAACTGGCCTCGGGCTTGTTGACCGGGAAACTCATGGATACATCGGTATCCCGCTCTTCCCAGATGGCTACCCCGCGTTCGCCGGTGACCAGGACCGTCTGCCCGCCCTCTTCGATCTGGACCAGGCCGTAGCCGTCGGCTATCGCCCGCCCGAGGCCGTCGCGATCCGGATCGTATCCGGCCATCTTGAGGCAGTTCCGCGTAACGTGGCTGGTGGGCAATCCGTCGTCGCCTATCTTTCCGCCGGTACCGTTGATGATGGACAGATAGGATTCGGAGACCAGGTTGGGCTTTTCCGCCAGGGCGGCGAGTCCCTCGAGGGCTTCCTGCGCGGGATCGCCCGTGATACCCCGGAGGTAACTGTTGACGTGCGCGACGTGCAGGCAGTTGTCGCCGGCGAGTTCTACGGCCTCCAGGAGGCCACGGAGGTGGCTCCCCGTCTCCGTCGAACCGACGTGAAATGCCACGTAGGATCTCATCTGGTTGGCCAGCTCGATGAACTTCTGCGTCGCCGCGGGGCTGGACGGATTGTGACCCCCGATGAGTTTGATGCCGATGGCGCCCTCCGCCAGCGCTTCCTCGACCAGGGCTTTGCCTTCATCGGTACCCGGTGGATCGTCGGGATACGCGGGCATGGTCCTCAGCGCCGCCACATTCAATCCCGCGCCCAGCTCGGGCATCGCCCGAAGCACGTCTCCCCCATCCGCCATGTCCAGGGCGGTGCAAACCCCGGCCAATGCCATCATCTTGTGGGCCGGCCCCCTTATGTGAACGTGGGTATCGATCACACCGGGTATCGCCGTTAGCCCGTCGAGATCCACCAAAGCCCCCGCGAGGGCGGCATCCAATTGCTCGCCGACCTCCACTATCTTGCCTTCGGATATTCCGACGTCGACCTCGGCATCCACGCCGTTCGAGGGGTCCACCACGCGGGCGGACCTCAACAACAGATCGTATTTCATGTCATCATCGACCTCCCCCTCCCGGTCACCCGGGTACGGTTTTGATGATGCCTTTCAACGATGCTGCGGGGTTTCCTCCCGAGGCCATCAGGCGGCGAAACCTCTGACGAGCAGAATCACGGTCCCCAGTAACCAAAGGTATGGAGAGAAGTGATGCAGTTGTCCCCGGGACAATTTGTCGATTACGAACCTCAGTGCCAGGTATCCGGCCAAAGCGGCGGCCATCACGGCGACGATCAGGCCGGTAGCCACGCCGGGCTCGGCCAGGAAAGTCCTATTGGCAACCAGGTCGACGAGGAGTGCCCCGGCTATGACAGGAGCGCTCAGGAGAAATGAATGCCGGGCCGCCTCCCGGCGGGAGAGGCCTAGGTACAGCGCGGCGAAGATGGTTACCCCCGATCGGGATATCCCCGGGAAGATGGCCGCGGCCTGGGCGAGGCCGAGAAGTATTGCCGAACCTATGGGGATGAACTTGCCGGCGGGATTTCGCCACCTAGTGGCCCAAAGCAAGAGTCCCGTCACTATCCAGGCTACGGCGACGAAATCGAGGTTTTCGAAATTGGCGACGGCCATATCCCCCACGAGGAGAGCGACGATACCGGTTACTACCGTTGCTATGAACAGGGTGAAGCCCGTGTAGAAGTCGGGCCGGGCCAAAACGCGCCGGATTGGCGAAGTGCGCCGAAGTAGGTCGAGGGTACCGCGAAGGAGCGCGGCGGCGATTCGAAGGATGTCCCTCCGATAGTGGGTGATAACGGCGAGGAGGGTTCCCCCGTGGACGGCGACCTCCAAGGTGACGCCCGGGTACTGCATGTCGAAGATATGCTTAAACAGCACCAGGTGTCCGGAACTGCTTACGGGTATGAACTCGGTCAGTCCCTGAACGATGCCGAAGAGGACCAACAAAAGGACGTCCACGCGGCTCGCCTCCCCAGTCTCCCGCTCTCCGGGGCCGGGAGGGCCCCGGGATTCCCGGGGGTTCACCCGTTGCGAGTGAACTCCCCGGGGCTCGGGATCAGTATCGTCCCGCGGTCGAGTCGACTACTCCGCGGGGACTTCGATGATGATCGGGATAATCATCGGTCGCCTGTGCAGCCTTTCGAATATGAAACTCGAAAGACTGTTCTTCAGGTTGCGTTTCGCCTGGTGCGTATCCTTGATGATGCCGTCCGCCCGGTCTATCCACGTGTTCACGGCTCCCAGCATCTCGTCGAGGAGTTCTTCGGATTCCTTGACGTAGACGAAGCCCCGGGTGGTTATTTCCGGCCCAGATACCACGCGCCCGGAACCGGATTCCACCCCGAGCACCACCGAAACCACGCCGTGCTGGGATAGCTGCTCGCGGTCCCTCAGGACCATTCTGCCCACGTCACCCACGCCGAGACCGTCCACCAGCATGTCCCGGGATCCCACCGGACCCGAGATGTTCACGCCATCCGGGCCGAATTCGACCATATCACCATTTTCGACCATGAGAATGCGATCGTCCGAGTAATGGAGGGATCTCGCCAGGTCGGCGTACGCGACCATGTGCCTGTATTCACCGTGTATCGGTATCGTGAACTCGGGCTTGGTAAGGTTGATCATCATCTTGATCTCTTCGCGGCTCGCGTGACCTGAAACGTGAACGCCCGAACGGGCGCCGTATATTACCTTCGCTCCCAGGCGCGAGAGGTTATCCACGGTGCGGTAGACGAGCTTCTCGTTACCGGGAACGGGGTTGGCCGCGATTACCACCGTGTCGCCGGGTCTGATCTTGATACGGCGATCGTCTCCCCGGGACATGCGCGTGAGTGCGCTCATGGGCTCGCCCTGGGTGCCCGTGGTAATAATGGCGATATCTTCATCGGGTACGCTGCGGGCGGTATCGATGTCCACCAGCACACCCGGGGGTGCTTCGATGTAACCCATCTCCAGGGCTACCTCGACGCTGTTCTCCATGCTCCTACCCATGACGGCAACCCGGCGGCCGAAGCGGTGCGCTACGTCTATGACCTGCTGTAGCCTGGGTATATTCGATGCGAAGGTCGCCACCATGATCCGCCCCGGGGCGTCGCGGAATATCTCCTCGAGCCGTTCGCCCACCACGCGCTCGCTGCCCGTGTGTCCTTCCATCTCGGCGTTGGTGCTGTCGCATATTAGGCACCGAACGCCCCTGTCTCCGACGGAAGCCAGGGTGTAGTAGTCCGTGAGCTCGCCATCGGCCGGCGTCTGGTCGAACTTGAAATC
>SLGS01000001.1 GCA_007136565.1 Clostridia bacterium
CACGCCGAGGTAGCCACCGTGCTTCTGCGCGTCCTCGGCGTGGATCCGGAAGGAGAGGCTCCCTACCCCGCGGGCCCGGTGCTCGGGGCCACCGGTGTAGGGATGGTCGATGGATGGCCCGGGGCCCACGACGAACCCGCGGACTTCGAATTCGTGATGGGGTGTTTGGCCTGGACCAGGAGGGAACTGCAGCCCGCCGAGATGGGCGTGGTCACCGAGATCGGGGAGGAGCGAATATCCATCAGTGGCTACGATGGACCCCGGGACTTGGAGCTCGCCTCCGACGTCGCCATCGTCGGCGCACCTTCCCCGGGAGCCCTCGGGTGGCAGATGGTCTGGGTTCACCGGGATCCCGATGGGCTCGCGGGGGTCATCGAGGCCGCGGAGGAAATTCGCACCGTCGTCGGTACCGTCGAGGACCATCGCATAAGAGAGGAGCGGGTGTTACTGGATGGTGGCTGGGTGGACATATCGGGGTTGCAATGGGAGTTCAACGGTTTGCCCGTGAACTCGTACTCCCCCGACGATCTCTCCTTCGTCGCGGACAGGTGGGTGGCGGAAGGGACCCGGATGTCCGTGCACCGCACCGAGAGCGGGCGAGGGTTGGCGGAGGCATTCCTGTGGGATTTGGCTCCGGTGGCCGTGGTGGAAGCGGGGGAAGATGCCATAACCCTCACCGGTGTGCACGGTCATACCGATTCGGTGCAGATCGACAGGCGCCAACTCGAAGGGGTCGAGATGGAGGGCGATGTCTCCGACCCCGACGATCTGGAGGAGGGTGATGTCCTGGCCATCGCTTCCTTGGGTGCCATGGGGGAAATCGTCCACGTCGATCCCCGGGCGGTGGAAGTTACCCGGGAGGCGGTGGAATTGGAACCCCTGGCCGACGATCATCGGAGGGCACGGTGCGCCGAGGGGATACGGTACTATTTCGAGACGCCCGAGGGAGAGGTGGAGCTGGATCCCGCCGAGTATCTCGGTAATCCGGCGGATCTCCTCGGGGCCGTCCACGTCGAGGCGCAACTGGACGGATCCGGATCCCTGGCGTATGCCCGCAGGGTCCTGGCGCCCCGGGATGTGGAGATCGGGGTCTTGCTTGAGAGGCGCCGGGTGGATCGGGATATCGGTTTCGTCCTGGCCCTTCCCCGGGGTGAAGTGCGGTTACCCGGCTCGGGGAGCGTGGCGGCGCCCGACCTGGGGTCCGAACCCCAGGAAAGGCTCATTCGCCCCGTTTTCGACAGCGACGGGAGTGTCGAGGAATTGCTGGGCGTCGATGCGAGTCCCCTAGGAGTCGAGGTCACCGTGCTCGCCGCGATCCCCGGGATAGATTCCGTCGTACTGGCGGTCGAGGATGCCCGCGGCGAGGAGACCTATCAGCTGGCGGAGTCTCCGTGGATCGTGGACTCCGATGGTCGCCCGGTTTCCCCGGGGGATCTGGAGGTCGGCGACGAGCTGCGTGCCTGGGAAGCGGAGGATCACACGGTGTTCGGGTACCGGTGAGGCTTGGCTGGCCGGCGATCGTCGATGGGATTTTTCGAGGTGTGTCAGGTCGTTGTCACAGTCGGGTTGTTTGCTGTAAACGGAGCATCCACCTTATCGGGAAATAGGGTCCCGGGATGGTGGATGTCCGCCAGGATTGACCGGGGAAGCCCAGTCTCGGTTTCCCCGGTACCGAATCGAATGACGATACACCCCGGGATGGGGCGCGGACCGGACACCGTCGCCGCGGGAGTCACCGCCGGATGACGATGACCGACCTCCCCATCGAGGGGGATCCGCGGATGGATATCCGCGGGGACTATCGGGGGCTATGACGGTTGGATATCACCTGGACGCTTCATTCCAACCCGAGCCAGTGGCGTAACCGACCGATGGGTGCGGTCGGTTATTGTCGTGTTGGATCCCCACATCCGCCGGGATGACCGATCGCCGATGAACGTCGACGCGAATGACACATCGGGGGAAGGAGGACCGAGGCCGCCCGGGATCCGGCGCATCCCACGGGAAGTGCGCCCGGGGACGGGGTGGAAGTTACGACGGCAACCCGCGAAGGCTCGGTATCACCGAGAAAATCAGGGGAGGAATATGCGTATGTTAAGAGGCAAATTCGTCTTGGCAGCGATGATGGCCACGATCATGGTGTTGACCATGGGCGCCGTGGCCAGTGCATCGAATCCGGGTGACAACGCGATTTCCAACCAGTTGGATGCGAACATCGAGGTAATGGAGTCCGAGGGCAATGTCTACAACGTGACGCAGGAAACGTGGCACGCCACCATCGGGGCCGCCATCGACGGTGCCGCTTCCGGGGACGAATTGGTGGCAGAACCCGGGACCTACGATGAGGTCGTGGAGATCGACCTAGAAAACATCACCCTCGCGTCCAGCGAGGGCAGGGAAGTAACCATCATATCGGGCAAGGTGGAAGTGAGGGCCGACGGCGTGACCCTGGCGGGTTTCACCATCGACAACGGCGATGGTGATTCCTGCATAGACACCTTCGTCGACGACGGTCTCACCATCCGCGACAATCTTCTGGTGAATTCCCTGCGTGGCGTACGCCTGGGTGGCCACAACACCGGCTTCGAACACCGAAATATCGTCGTGGAGGGTAACGAGTTCGATACCCAGTTCGGCATCACGCAGACGGAGGACACGCCGTCGCTGAAGATACTGGGTAATACCTTCCGAACCACCGGCGAGGCCGTCGGACTGGGAGAGGGAGTCGGTTTCGATTCGACGGATAGCGACTTCTCCGGCAACGAGTTCCAGGGGACAGGGGTACACGTCGAGATCCACAATGATGCCCTGGAGGATGCAGTTCTCGTCGACATCCTCGAGAATAACGCCTTTCCCATCGCGGCGGTGGTGACCTCGGTGTCGACCATCGAAGACGTGCACCGTCTCGGTGACATAATGAATCTCTCCTGGAGCCGAGACGTGGAATACGAGCCGTTGATCGCCTCCGACGGGGAGTGGACGGAGGAGACGCTGGAAATCGAGGTACCGAGGGATCGGGCCGTCGACGTCACCATCCGCGCTCGGCTGGGCGAGAACGTAGACGGGGCGAACGGTGGAGGCTCCTTCGACGTAATGGCCGTGAACCGAGTCCTTTACGCCCTGTACGTTTACGATAACGGTGGCAATTTGGTCGAAGAATCCGTCTTCGATGTCGACCCGGGCTTGGGAGACTGGGATTCGGGGGCCTGGCGCTTCGGTCCATCGGGTGGGTTCACCTTCGCCCACTCCGAACTGTTCGATGGAGGGGCCGGATTCGAAGACGGCACCGCCGAGACCACGTTCGAGGTGACCTTCAA
>SLGS01000169.1 GCA_007136565.1 Clostridia bacterium
CGGGCGGATATGTTGGACGATGTGGATTCCAACGTGGTGGCTTCTTACGTCGTGGACATGATGAAATCCGGTCTCGCTAATACAACCGTGGCGCGCCGCATGGCCGCATTGCGCGGATTCTTTCGTTACCTGGTGGCCTCGGGATACCGGGAACTGGATCCCACGAGGGGTGTGGAGATCCCACGGGCCGACCATCGACTGCCGGCGGTACTCGGTATCGAAGAAGTGGAAAGACTTCTCTCGGGGGTGGATCCCGCCGACCCGCTGGCTTCGCGCAATAGGGCCATCCTGGAGCTCCTCTACGGGAGCGGTATCAGGGTCTCGGAGTTGGTCGGATTGGACCGGGACAGCATTCATCCCACGCGCCGGGAGATACGCTGTATAGGCAAGGGGAACAAGGAGCGCATAGTTCCCCTGGGTACCATCGCCGTCTCGGCAATGGCCCACTACGTGGACGAGGCCCGACCGAAGCTGCTGCGGGATCGGCGCGAAAACGCCCTCTTCCTGAATCACCACGGGGGAAGGCTCACTCGACAGGGAGTGTGGAGAATCGTCGCCAGGTGTGCCCGGGATGCGGGCATCGATGAGAGGGTTACGCCCCACGTTCTCAGGCATTCCTTCGCCACGCACCTACTGGAAAACGGCGCCGATCTTCGCGCGGTGCAGGAATTGCTCGGGCATGCGGACATAGCGACCACCCAGATTTACACCCACCTCACCGGGACTCACCTGAGAAACGTCTACACCGACAGCCACCCTCGCGCCTGAGCCCGTACCGGGGCGCGGTTGAAGGGGCAATGCCGCGGTGTTACTATTCTCCTTGATGGTTCCACGGGTCCGCCCGGGTACTTTTACACGGATTCGGGGTTGATTCCCCACCGGGGCGTGAACGATGTCGACGAAGGAGGTATGGCGCTGAATATCCAAGATTTGCTGCTCACCATCCCGGGGTTGTTGATCGCTCTGATGACACACGAGCTGGCCCACGGGTACATGGCCTATTCCCTGGGCGATCCGACGGCGAAGGCCTCCGGTCGCCTTTCCCTCAATCCCCTGGTGCACCTGGATCCCGTCGGGACCTTGATGTTGATATTATTCCGATTCGGATGGGCGAAGCCCGTTCCGATAAACCCGATGTATTTTCGGGATCGGCGGCGTGGGATGATGTTGACGAGCCTGGCCGGACCCGCGAGCAATTTCCTGGGCGCCTTGGTTTCGTCGTACATCCTTCTCCAATTCGGCACCGGGGGCTCCGTATTCACGGTGATGGTGTATTACCTGATGATGTACAATATTTGGCTCGGCCTTTTCAATTTGCTGCCCATCCCACCCCTGGATGGGTCCCATATATTGAAGTCCCTGGCCCCGTACGGATCGGGATTATGGCACTTCGCCCACCAGCTGGATCAATACGGCTGGTTGATACTGATGGTATTGTTGGTATTCCGGGTCATCCCTCGCCTATTGATGCCCCTTGCGAACGCGATCCAGGGGTTATTGTTCGCCCTGGTGTCCCTGGTGGTGATATAGGATGGCAATTCACCACCCGGAGGGGAAAGATACCGATGGAGTCGGAGACCTGGTTTCCAGGCTCGAGGGTGAGATCGATCGCCTCGACTCCGAGCGGCGCCGGGATCGGGAGTCTTTCCGAGATCTCGCGGCAAGACTCAATCTATCCGACCTGGTTGACGAGGCTTCGTGTCTTCTCGAGCAAGACCAGGGACCGGGCCTGGATGTCGAGGCGCATCTGCTCAGGCTACTGGCGGACCTCGTGGACAAAAAGAGTGCGGGTCTGCTGTCGGAAGATTCGGACGAGACCGATGTCGAGCAGCAGGAGGAGGAGAGGTCCGAGGAACTGTTCCGCCACCTCATGGAGTTCAGTCGCTATCGCGAGGTAGCCCGGGAGTTGGACAAGAGGGCCCAGGAGATGCGGGACAGCCATTCGCGAATCCCCCCGGAGATAGTCGAGTGGGAGAGGGTTCTCGCCGATATAGAGGGAGCCGACCTCGGAGAACTGGTCGGCGCCTTGGAGCGCCTCCTGGCCCGGGAAGCGCGGGAAGAACCCGCGACCATTCCCCGGGAACGCGTGACGGTGGCCGAATGCGTGCGCAGGATAAAGGGTATCCTGAAGGTTTCCAGGGGCAGGGTGAACTTCGGCGACCTCTTCCCCCGCGGCGGAGGCCGGAGCCTGTTCGTGGGAACGTTCATCGCCCTCCTGGAGCTCATTCGTGGTGGCGAGGTAACGGTATCCCAAAGGGATCGCTTCGGCGATATACAGGTGTTCTCCAACGACGACGGCGAAGGGGGCTGATGTCTTGGAAATCCAGCCACTGGCAGCTCTCGAAGCCTGCCTGTTCGCGGCTCCCGAACCCGTGGAGCCCGACATCCTGGCCGAGGTCCTGGACCTTCGAGTATCAGAGGTCGAGGAGTTGATCTCGCAACTGAGCGAGCGCTACGAAGCGGAGGAGAGTGGTGTGCGCTTGATGCGACCCGGCGGGCGCATCCAGGTTCGGACCAAGTCCGAGTACGCTTTCTTCGTCGGCAGGTTGCTCGAGCCCGAGGAGGGGAACCTATCACCGGCCGCCCTGGAGGTGTTGGCCCTCGTGGCGTATCGACAGCCGATAACCCGCCCCGAGGTGGACGAATTCCGCGGGGTCCAAAGCTCCCACCTGTTGCGACGACTCCAGGCCGAGGGCCTGGTGATCGATGTCGGGAGAATGGACGTTCCGGGACGCCCAAAGATGTACGGTACCACCGATCGCTTCCTCGAACAGTTCGGCCTGGAAAGCCTGGAGGATCTCCCTCCCCTACCGGAATCGGTGGATGCGTCCGAGAAAGCCGGAGAGTAAGTGCGTCGCGGTTTGCCAGTGCTCATTTGGAGGTACACATAGGGTAGCGCGAGTCGCCGGGATCGCCCCCGAGGAAGGGCTCCCCGCCGGATAGAAGTCGGGGCCCATCCGGGTCCCCAGCCCCGGGTTTTGCACAACTGGGCCCGGGATCCAGCGCATTGACCTGGCGGATGGCATATGAGAAGGTTTCAGTTGATCGCGAATTCCGGGGGGGGCTGGCTCGACGGTGGAATCGTCCCAAGGGGGCGAATCCTCCGTCGAATGACCCGGTCCACCTCCGCTGAAAGATGAGAGGAGATGGTTGTCTATGGGTGCCGAGCTCATAGAAGTATCGGACGACAGTTTCCAAAGCGAGGTTATCGAGTCCGATATCCCGGTATTGGTGGACTTCTGGGCGGAATGGTGCGCGCCGTGTAGGATGATCGCACCGGTGATCGAAAAGATCGCCGAGGAGAACACCGGTAAGCTCCGCGTCGCGAAACTCAACGTGGACGAGAATCAAAACATTGCGGCCGGCATGGGCGTAATGAGCATTCCGACGTTGATCCTTTTTAAAGACGGTGAAGCGGTGTCCCGCATGGTTGGCTTCGCCTCCAAGGAGCAGCTTCAGGCTCAGTTGGATACCCACCTCTAGCCCAGTCAATTCCTGTGCGAATCCGGGGCGCCCGAGGGCGTCCCGGCCGTCCCCCTCCTTTGCCTCGCAAGACTTCCGGATCTCGTCGAAGGAAGCGCGATTCTCCATCCCCCGCAGTCGCCGAAGGCCTCCGAAGGTGTTAGAATTGTGTGCGAAGGTTTGTGAGCGACGCTACTTCGAGGAATGGGAAAGGGGTAATACCATGTCTCCCGAGGAAAAACTAGAAAAAATGGGTCTCAGCGTACCCGAGGTTCCCGCGCCGCTGGCTGCGTACGTGCCCGGCGTCGTTACGGGCAACCTCCTTTATACCTCAGGGCAATTGCCGACCGCCGGGGGAGAACTCGATCATATCGGGCAGGTCGGTCGGGATCTCACGGCGGAAGAGGGATACGAAGCCGCGCGCTTATGTTGCCTGAATTGCCTCGGGGTGATCAAGGGCGAGCTGGGCGACCTGTCGCGGGTGCGAAGGATCGTCAAGGTGACGGGCTTCGTGGCCTCTACCCCCGATTTCACCGGGCATCCCGCGGTCATCAACGGGGCATCCGAACTACTGGGTGAGGTTTTCGGAGATGCCGGTGCCCACTCCCGCGCTGCGGTGGGCGTGGCCGCACTACCCAACGGAGCCGCCGTGGAAGTCGAGATGATCGTCGAATTCGAGTGAGATTGTCGGCGGGAGGGTGTAACGCGTGAGACTGGACGCATTCCTATCTTACTCCGGGGTCGCTTCCCGGCGAAGGGCCCGGGACCTGGTACTCTCGGGAAGAGTTCGCGTGGATGGGGATGTGGTCACGTCTGGCGGCCATAGGCTCGTCGGCCGAGAGACGGTGACCCTGGACGGTGAAGTCGTTCGCCCCCCGACCGAGAGAACGTACATAATGCTCAACAAGCCCCGCGGGTACATCACCACCGCCAGTGACCCGCGGGGCAGGCCCACCGTGGCCGAACTGGTTCCCCGATCGCCCCGCCTGTTCCCCGTGGGGCGATTGGATTTCTCAACCTCCGGCTTGCTGCTCATGACCGACGACGGCGATTGGGCCGCCAGCCTGGAACATCCGGGCGGCGGGTTATCGAGGGTCTATCGTGTGTTGGTCGAAGGGGAGCCGTCGGAGGAGGTGCTGGCGGACCTGCGCCGCGGTATCCGGTTGGCCGATGGTATAGCGTCCATCGATTCCATCTCCCGCATCCAGGGGAATTTTCCCGAGGGTCAGAGTGCATGGCGCATCGCCCTGGGGGAAGGCAGATATCGCGAGGTGCGGCGCCTGATGGCCACCGTAGGTCATCCCGTGATGGGACTAAAGAGAATTGGATTCGGTCCCGTCGGGCTGGGCAGCCTGCCCGTCGGGAAGTGGAGGCACCTGAGGCCGAAGGAAGTTGACGCGCTGGGCCGGCTGGCCAGGGCCAATCGGGACGGGAAACGATCGTGAAGTCTGAGGATTACGGAGAGCGAGGAGAACTCGGTGCAAGACCGTGATTGTAGGTATGGTGGTTTCCACAAGGAAATGAAGACCCTGGAGGATGTGAGGACGCTGGAGGTGGATCCGGGGCGTCCATTTACCTCGGCGGAGCACGGGGAGATTCTCGCCGGCCACACCACGGACATATATTTCGTAAAGAGCCTCGAGATGCTCAAGCACCTCGGCCTCGATGAAATCCCCGTAACCGCCGAAATATTTGCCAGTCGGCCCGGTATCTTGTGCGGCATGGACGAGGCTTTGAATCTCCTCGAAGGCCGCGTCGAGCAGGCCTGGGCCCTGGCGGACGGCAGCGAATTCGGGCGCAAGGAAGTGGTACTGAGGATAACCGGGAGCTACGGGGGATTCGGTATGACGGAGACCCCCCTCCTGGGTTTGCTCGCGTCCTCCAGCGGTTGGGCTACTCGGGCCAGGGAAGTCAAGGATGCCGCGGGCGATAAGATCGCGGTGTGCTTCGGTGCACGACACCTGCATCCCGCCGTCGCGCCCGTCATGGAACGCGCGGCCCTGGTGGGCGGCATGGACGGGTGCAGTTGCATCCTGGCCGCGAGGCTCGCCAACATCATGCCCACGGGCACCGTGCCCCACGCCGCCATCCTGATCGCCGGCGATACGGTCAAGATAGCCCGAGCCTACGATGCGGTGATGCCCGAAGGGGAATCCCGCACCATCCTCGTGGACACCTTCAAGGATGAGGCCGAGGAGTCGTTGCGGGTGGCCGACGCCCTGGGAGACAGGCTCGACGCGGTCCGCCTCGATACGCCATCCGAGCGGGGCAGGGTTACCCCGGAGTTGGTCCGCGAGGTTAGGGCGAGGCTCGACATGGCGGAATACGCCGATGTGAAGATCTTCTGCTCGGGGGGGTTGGATCCGGAACGCATCAAGGTATTGTCCGAAGCCGGCGCCGATGGTTTCGGCGTCGGAAGCTACGTAGCATCGGCCCCGGCCATCGATATGACGATGGATATCAAGGAGGTCGATGGCGAAGCCGTCGCCAAGAGGGGTCGTATACCCGGCCTGTCCCGTACCGATAGGCTCGAAAGGGTCCTGTGACTTCTCGCATCTTCGGCATTTGTGATGGGATCCTGGTATGAATAAGGAGGGGTGCCGCCTGGGCGGCACCCCTTTTCGCAACTATGTGGGCGTTTCCATCCCGGCGAAGATTACTCTTCGAGGTGGATGCACTCGGTGGGGCAGGCTTCCATGGCCTCTTCGATGGAAGCGCGCAGGTCTTCGGACGGACTCTCGTTAATGACGTATGCCAACCCGTCATCCCTGAGTTCGAATACCTCGGGGCAGATGGTCTCGCAGATGCCGTCTCCGATGCACATTTCTTGCTCAATAAAGGGTTTTATAGCAGTTCCCTCCTTCTCCGGACGCCTGAGCGTCCACGATAGATCGGATTCGCCCCAATTCTAATCTCGGGGGGCCCGGGTGTCAAGGAATTTGCCCCCTCCGGGGCGCCATCGCTCTTCCCCGGTGGGCCCGCTCCCAATTCATCTTTTGTCCATGCCATGGCGCTCAGCTCATTGCGCGTCGCGTACCCATGGGCTATAATCAAGCCGACAATTCAGGGTAGCCCTTCGGGTGCCGTCGGGGCCTTTAGCCCGGCGGAGAATAGGGAAGTTCAGTGAGCGTCCAGGCAATGGACGCAAGTCTGACGCGGTCCCGCCACTGTAACCATCCCCCGGGATGGGAGCCAGGAGACCTGCCCGTTGGGATTCATCGGCCCTTCCGAGGAGAGGGGCGATGGGTTCGTCCGATTCCCGCAAATCTCCCCACCTCCTCGAGCAGGTGGTTTTTTATTTTTGGGAACCCTGGCTGCCCTCGATATGTGCCATGAAAGGAAATGGTGATATCAATGACGAGGAGCCGCTGGGTAATTTTGTTATTGGCATTGTCGATGGTTTTCCTGCTACCGCTTATTTCCTGCGCCGACGAGGAAACAGCCCCCGAGGAGACGCCCGCCGAGGAGGATGAAGCGGATGTCGAGGTAGAAGCGGGTGGGGTGGAATATCCCCTCGAACTAACCGACGATGCGGGTCGATCGATTACCATCCCCCGGGAGCCGCAGAGGGTAATTTCCTTCGCTCCGAGCAACACGGAAATACTATTCTCCCTGGGCGTGGGAGATCGCCTCGTCGCCGTCGATGAGTTCAGCGACTGGCCCCCAGAAGAACTCCAGGACATTCCCAAGATCGGTGGAGTCGCCAACCCGAACTACGAAGTCATAGTCGAGTTGGAGCCCGACCTCGTGCTCAGCATCGGAGGTACGGATGAGTTCGTCGAACGACTCGAGGACCTGGGGATTCCATCGCTGGTTCTGCAGCCTTCGAACTTCGAGGACATATACGGGAACATATTGCTGGTGGGCGAGGTCATGAACGTTCCCGCGTTCGCCGAAGAACTGGTGCAAGAGATGCGATCCGAGGTGGATAGGGTGGCCGAGAAGGTCGAGGGACTCCCCGAAGAAGATCGGCCGGCGGTGTTTTTCGAGGTGTGGCCCGACCCCCTCATGACTACTGGACCCCACTCTTTCATAGGATTTCTCGTCTCCGCGGCGGGAGGACGATTGATATCCGACGACGTCGACGGAGATTGGGTCGAGTTCAGCCTCGAAACGCTGGTGGACCGGGATCCCGACGTCATCGTAACGACCTTCGAAGATACCCTGGATGCCCTCGAGCGGGGCAACCGACCCGGTTGGGATGGTATCTCGGCAGTCCAAGACGGCGAGTACTACATGGTCGACGTGGAGATCGTCACACACCCAAGCCCCAGGATAATCCAGGGATTGGAGGCCCTCCTGGAGATCTTCCACCCGGAACTGGCCCAATGATGAAGGGAGAACGCGCGTGAAGCGTGGACGGATGGGTCCGATACTGCTGAGCCTCCTGGCGTTGGCGCTGGGGGCGGCATTGCTCGGGATGTACGGAGGTGCCGTGTCCGTTCCCCCGCGCGAAATTATCCTCATGGTTTGGGATGCCATCACCGGCGGGGGAGCTGAGGCCTGGTCCGTCGGGCAACGGACCATCATCCTCGATCTCAGGGGACCGCGCGTAATCCTGGCCGGCCTGACGGGGGCCGCCCTGGCGGCCGCGGGAGCGACCTACCAGGGGCTCTTCCAAAATCCCATGGCGGACCCATTCATCATCGGGGTTTCCTCGGGTGCCGCCGTCGGGGCGGCGGGGGTGATGGTGTTCGGTGCGCGATGGGGTATTGGCGGCACCGCCGTACCCATCGCCGCCTTCATCGGAGCAACGCTAACCGTGATGCTCGTGTATTCTTTGGCGAGGACCGATGGCCGGGCACCGGTTACCACGCTGCTGTTGGTCGGGGTCGCCGTCAGCGCGGCGCTGTCGGGTGTGGTGGCACTGCTCATATTCCTCAGTGGACGGGAACTTCGGGCCGTTATCTATTGGACGATGGGCGGCCTGGGCGGCGCCAGTTGGGACCAGGTCCGAAACGTACTGCCCTTTTTCGTCGTGGGGATGTTCCCCCTCCTCCTATACGCAAAACAGCTCAATGCCATGCTTTTCGGCGACGAAACCGCCAGCCACCTGGGTGTGGACGTGGCCAAGCTGCGACTGCGATCCCTACTCGCGGCCTCCATGTTGGCCGCCGCCGCGGTATCGGTGGGGGGGACCATAGGTTTCGTGGGATTGATAGTGCCGCACATGGTCCGCCTGGTGATAGGCCCCGATCATCGTATCCTGGTCCCGGCCTCCGCCCTCGCCGGCGCGCCCTTTTTGATCCTGGCGGACCTGGTCGCCCGAACGGTGATGTCTCCCGCCGAGATGCCCGTGGGAATACTCACGTCCATGCTCGGAGGGCCCTTTTTCCTTTACCTGCTCAGACGAGGGAGGACGATCAAGCCTTGAGGGATTCCGTCACCGCCCTGAGAGTATGCGATGTATCCAGCGGGTATCCCGGCGTGCCCGTGTTGGACGAGGTGAGTTTCGAAATCGAAGCGGGTTCCCTGGTGGGTGTCGTAGGGCCGAACGGGGCGGGGAAGACAACGCTGCTGCGAGCCGTCACCGCCATATTGCCCCTCGAATCCGGGGAAGTGCGCGTTTTCGGAGATCCCCTGCCATCATGGTCGCGTAGGGATTTGGCCAGGAGCCTCGCGGTGGTACCTCAGTCGACTCCCACCATCTTCGATTTCACCGTCAGGGAAGTGGTGTCCATGGGGAGACTACCCTACCAGTCGCCCTGGGCCGGCGAGAGTCGAGAGGATCGCCTCGCCGTCGACTCTGCCTTGGATTCCGCCAACATGCGAGACTTGGAGCACCGATCCTACCTGGATCTCAGCGGCGGCGAACAGCGCCGGGCGCTCTTCGCCCGGGCCCTGGCCCAAGAACCATCGATATTGTTGCTCGATGAACCCACTTCGCACCTCGATCCGGGACAGGGGAGGGGCCTGATGGAGAGGGCGCGACACTTGGCCCTCGAGGAGGGGATGGCAGTGATGGCCATCCTCCACGATCTCAACATGGCCGCACTGTATTGCGATTCAGTGGTGGTCCTGAAGGAAGGCCAGGTGTGGACCACGGGCACACCCCTCGAGGTCTTCACATCCGACGCCCTCGAGCGCGTATACGGCGTTCCGGTTAGCGTAATTTCCCACCCGTTGACCGGGGAACCCCAGGTCTTGCTGAATCGCTCCCTCGGTTCGGACGAGGTCGGCGTCCCGGGTTTTCTCCGGTGACGGGGACACCACTTTCGACTGCTTGTCCCCCGGCTGTCCGCGGTTGTATACTCAGCTGGCGAAGATATCCGATCCCCAGGGTGATCCTCGCCCGTCCCGGGCGTCCCCTCGCTCGTCGGGGAAACACTTCAGGAGGTGGCCCATTTGACAACCGATGCCAATCCTCCCCTCCCCAATATCGCCATCGATGGACCGGCGGGGGCGGGCAAGACCACGGTGGCTCGAGACGTGGCGTCTCGGCTCGATTACCGCCACATAGACTCCGGTGGCATGTATCGGGCGGTTACCCTGATCGCTGTGGAGAGGGGTTACCAAGCCTGCGATTGGGAGGATGAGGATCGGTTGGTGCAATTGGCCGAAAAACTGGACATAGACTACCTGGGGCAAAACGGAGAGACCAGGATACTCCTCGAGGGCGAAGACCGCACCCGGGATCTCAGGGATGCCGCGGTGGAGCGCCGTGTCTCCCAGGTCGCGAGCGTACCCGGGGTCCGATGGGCCCTGGTGGAGAAACAGCGCCAATTGGCGATGTCGGGTGGGGTGGTCATGGACGGTCGGGACATAGGTACTTGCGTCCTCACGGATGCCCCCCTAAAGGTCTTTCTCACGGCCGCGACCCCGGTGAGGGTCATGCGCCGGCTGGTGCAAAAACATTGCAGTGGATCCCCGGTCACGTGGGACGAGGCCGCCCGCAGCGTCGTGGCCAGGGATGTGATCGATTCGACCAGGGCGGAGTCGCCCCTGCGCCTCGCGCAGGATGCCATAGTCATAGATAGCACCAGGTTGTCCCGAGGCGACGTAGTATCGCAGATATGTTTCATGGTCGACTCCCTGAGGCGAGGGGGTCGGGCCACACGTTGAGATTCCTTCCCTATTGGTCGGTAGTCTGGATACTCCGCGCGTTCTTCCTCCTGGGATTTAGCGTTAGGGTCGAAGGCTCGCACAACCTGCGCTCGGAGGGCTCTTGTATACTTTGTTCCAACCACGTCAGTTGGTTGGATCCGCCCCTGTTGGCTGCGACCAGCCGACGCCCCGTGCATTTCATGGCCAAAAGAGAGCTCTTCGAGGTACCGGTCCTGGGCGCTCTTCTTTCCCGCATCCTCGCCTTCCCGGTGGATCGGGGCCGAGGGGATCGCAGGGCCATCAAGAGGGCATTGCAGGTACTGGGCGAGGGGGAATGCGTCGGGATGTTTCCCGAGGGAACCCGGGCCCGCGAGGGGGTTCCCCGGGTCTTCTTGCGGGGTGCTGCCTACCTCGCCGTGCGCTCCGGGGCGCCGATCATCCCGATAGGTATCTCGGGGAGTTACGGCTTTCGTTCCAGGATGACAATTAGGGTGGGAGAGCCCATCATACCCTCGTCCCTGGGACGAAGTGGAGCGGAACTGGGTCGAGCAGTGGGGGATCTGACGGCCGAGGTCTTCGAGGAGATCGAGGTGCTTTCCAGTGTGCAGCCCAGGGGTTGAGAGGAAGGTCATCGTGATGCCGGGTGGCGGCCTTTGCTTCGGCGTCAAGCGGGCGGTGGAGGCAGCTCGAAATGCCCCCGGTCCGACGGCCGCCCTCGGCGAGCTGGCCCACAACCCGAAGGTAATGGACGATCTCCGGCGGGCTGGTGTCCGCATCATCGAATCCCGCGAGGACGCGGGGCCCGACGAAACCGTCATAGTTCGCAGCCACGGTGTGGCTCCGGAGGTCATGGCTAACCTGGAGGCCAACGCGCGCGATGTGATCGATGCTACGTGTCCCCGGGTCAGGAGGGCCCAACTCGCCGCGTCGCGCTCCGCCGCCGAGGGGTGGCCCGTCGTCGTCGTCGGCAGGGCCAGTCACCCCGAGGTCGAAGGGGTCGTCGGATACGCCGGCGATGCTACCGAGGTGGTATCCGACGCCGGGGAGGCGCGGCGCCTTCCCCACCGCGACAGGCGGGCGGTCGTCTTCCAAACGACCTTCGATCCTTCGTCCGTGGACGAAGTGCTGGAGGCCCTGGGTTCCGTTACGGGGGAACTGAAGGTGCACGATACCCTGTGCACCGTCGTAGCCCACCGTCGCGAGACGGTGGCGCGGTTGGCGGAAGAAGTGGACGCCGTCGTCGTGGTCGGAGGGGCCAACAGTTCCAATACCGCCGCACTGGCACAAGTTGTAAAAAAAGCAGGAACCCCCGTATATTGTGTGGAAAGAGCGAAGGACCTCCCCATGGAAGGCCTGGGGGAGTATGCTACGCTGGCGGTCATCGGAGGAACGTCTACCCCGTGGGAGAGCCTGGAAGAGGTAGCCGCTCGTCTCAAGGGGTATTGATTTTGCGCAACTGGTCATATAGGTGATGGTCTGCTATCGTATAGGTTGAATGGGTATATCCTGGTGCGAGGGGGAGGAGCGGGCGCTGCGGAGTTACGGGTCTTAACCCGGAGGACTATCAAGGTCGAAGCTTCCGTTTGGGGCAGGGGAATCTGCGAGGATTTTTGAAGCTTAGGGACCGACGAAGGAGAGGAAATCTTTACGTGTTTCGCGACGAAGAAAAAGACATCAGAGAAGAAGGTAATGAAGTCGAGGAAGAATGCACCGACGAGATGACCGAGGCCACCGATTGCAGCCAGGAGGATACTTCCGAGGAAGTCCCCTGCGAAGAGGAAACGCAGGAGGACTGTTGTTGCGAGGAAGAAGCTCAGGAAGATTGCTGCGAAGACGAAGAGGCCCAAGAGGCCCCCGTAGTCGCCGAGATGGATGAATGCGAAGAGGACGAAGAGTCCGCCGAGCCCTGCGAGGACGAGGCGGAAGAGGTATGCACCGGGGAAACGGAGGAAGACGCGGCCCAGGATGCCGACGAGATCCTCACCATGGAGGATGCCGAGGCACTGGACTTCGATCCCCTCCAGCCCGGGGACGTCCTCGAAGGCACCATCGTCCAGGTTAACGATGAGAA
>SLGS01000205.1 GCA_007136565.1 Clostridia bacterium
CCGCGTGCAGCTAGGGTATCCAACTCTCTCCCATCCGGATATGGTGTGTCCATATGTCCCGCGATATGAAGCGCGTGGGTGACGGTGGTATTGCTCGAAAGGAAATCGACGGAGTCGAGGTACTCAACCGGAGAAAGGCCGGAACGCTCGTGAATATCCTGAACTTCTCGCGCACTCTGGGCAAAATGGGTGCGTATCGTGACGCCGAGATCCCTAGCACGACGTGCGGCTTCCCGCAATAGATCCGGCGTGCAGCTATCCACGGTATAAGGGAAAAGGTACGTTCCAATACGACCGCCATAGGCTCCTTGGTATCGACCGATGAAATCAACAGCCCGCTCCAGCCCCTGGAATCCACGTTCCTCATCCCAAATACGACGCGGTGGATCCTGACGAAAATCGAGCCCACGAGCCCAAAAATGGTGAGCGAAATAACCGCGAAGACCCATATCCCCAGCAGTTTGTAGCATGATCTCAGGTTCGTATGTAGGGTCTTCAAATTGCTTGGTCAGGCCCGTTGTGATGGCTCCCACAGTCGTTGAGCCGGTTTTCAACATTGTGAGAAAGGCGTGGGCTGCACCTGAGCGCGTGTGTTCTTCATCGAAAATATAGCCCGGGTGAGGTTGATTCGGATGTCCGGTCGGAAATCCTGGTTTGTCGGCATCAATTCGCAAGACTTGCACATCCATATTTGTAACCGAGTGGTAGTTGACAAATCCAGGGCCTACCAGTTGATCTGAAGCGTCGATCACTCGATCAACGGGGGCGTCATAATGTGACCCGACAAAGAGGATCTCATCATCCTCATAAACGAGTTGGCCGTCCTCGATAATAATGTGCCTGCCCTCTTTGAACGCCACAACCCAGCGGCCCTTCACCTTTGTTTTCATGGGCATCCCTCCACGCTTCGTTTGCCTTTCCAATCACATCTTGGAGTCTCGTTTCACTCTCTATGCATCGACCAGGCTTGCAATAGACTTCCCACCTTCTCACTTACTGGCTGACTCTTTCTAACCACCTCGGATTCATCCAAACGCACGGCGCAGTGGTCATCCACAACGGTTTCACCATCGACGATGACCCTTCGCACATCCGCCGCAGTTGCGAAATAGACGAGATTCTTTACCGGATCATCCACCGGACCAATGCTAAAACGATCAAAATCGATCATCGCAAGGTCCGCACGGGCGCCCGGAGCTAGCCGCCCGAGATCCTCGCGACCAAGCCAACGCGCCGCATTTAGCGTCGCCGCATTTAGGGCCTGCTGCGCAATTCCAGCCTCAGGAGATGCGTTGGCGATCTTGTCGGAGGCGATTGCCCAGCGCATCTCTCGCAACATATCCTGGGGAAATGTGTCGGTACCGATGCACATGTTGATTCCAGCGCGGGAATACTCTGAGAGCGACTTGAGGAAGGCCCCTCGGAACGTGTAAATCCAGGGACAGTTCGCGATATTCGCACCGCGAGCCGCGAGGACCTCGAGGTCCTTACTGGATGTCGCTGGATGATTACCACCAAGGTACATCGCATGCGTGAACAACCACCTTGGGTTTATGACGCCAAGATCGTCCAAGTACTCTACCGGTGAGGCGCCATACTCGGCCTTAATGAACTCCACTTCGCTATCAGATTGAGCGGTATGCATTCGTACTGGAACACCGAGTTCTCGAGAAGTCACCTCGGTTGCCCTCAAGAGATTCGGGGTACTTTGATCTAGGGTGTAGGGGAACAAGGCTCCCCGGATCCGGCCTCCAAAAGCACCGTCATACGCTCGAATGAACGCCTCGCAGCGCTCAAGGCCACGCATGCCGCGATCCTCGTCCAAGAGGAAGGCCTTCTCGCCATCAAGCCCGGTATACGGAGCCCGCGCCCGGTAATGATGCGATAAGTACGCGCGAATTCCCGAATGAACTGCAGACTCCATGTACACCATCGGTTCCCACTCAGGATCATCCCAGCGCTTGAATACCATTGAGGTGATGCCAGCTACGGTGGTACAGCCCGAGCGCAGCATGTTGAGAAATGCGAGATCTGCACCTCGGCGGATTTCCTCGGGCCCGAACTCATCGCCGGTGGATCCGACCCAGGAGCGCGGTCGATGATAACCTTTCTCGCGCGGCTTTTCGAAACCGAACTGTTTGATGGATACATCGATGAGCCCGTGGGCATTGATTAGTCCAGGGATAATCATACAGTCCGTCGCATCGATCACCCGATCGACATCACCATTGTAGGAATTACCTACGTAAAGAATGGTGGCATCCTCATGGACCAGCTCCGCATCCTCAAGCAAACAGTGGCGGTGCTGTGAGTCGTCATATGCGAGTACATATCGACCCTTGATCTTCGTCTTCATCAATACCTCCTCTGCAAACTGCGCTTCTCATTTTCGAATCACATATAAAGAACCACGGGAAGAGGTGGTATCGTCTCCCAGATGCCCGGGATTGGATATGTTCTTCGAAATGAAACTTATGAACTATAATGAGAAATCGGTCGACATCTCTGCAGATCTGCAAGCGGTCAGAACAGAAACCAGAATCCGATGAACCCCCCGCCCACGCCACAAAGGCTTGCATATAGAATCAGAGGAACGGCTTCCGCAAACGCAGCCCTCAGGGTCAAGTCAACGACACCCGGGTTGCTCCAAAAAATCAACGGCATACATAACACCGCTAAGAGAACCAGGAGGCTAATCCCCAAACCCGCCAGCATGTGCACCAGAAAATCTCTGATATCACTCTCTCCGAGGGCGAAAACTAACGATACTGCGGCGACCAGAATGCCCACCGAAGCGCTGTCCAGGGGTGTCGGCGAAAAAGCCCTCAGTGTGCGGGATCCGGAGAGCAAGACATAGCCCCAGATAGTTCCCAAATATAAGAGGCGCAGCATCTCAATCTATCCAATCTTTAGGAACCCAGATGGAAGAGTAAAAGTGAATAAATGTGTCGTCTTCCACTGTGCCGGGCACTCTTACCCTCAGTCGGCCGCGAATCCCCCACTTGGCCTGATCTTCGTCGTCGTAGACACGTCCCATCATGGCTGCGTACATCGGTGCCACTTCGGCACTCACCTCGATGGTGATCGCATTACGCGCCCGCACGCTGAGTTCTTCGACGAAGATACGACTGGCTGAGGCCACAAATTCGTTCTCTAGGTAGGTGGAGAAGTTGAGAGAGAGCAGGCGGACGTCCTGCGGACTAGCGTTGTCTACCTCGATGACAAACTGGATCTCATCTGAAGCGGGCTCCAGATCCAACAACTGGATGTGGAGCCCGGCGATGGACGGTA
>SLGS01000180.1 GCA_007136565.1 Clostridia bacterium
CGGACTGCAGGGTATGCGAGAACGTATGGCGGAGGTCGCCGGTAAGATCGCGTTTTCCAGCCCCGAAACCGGGGGCTTCCGCATCGACGCCGAGGTGGTGATACCCGACGATGCTGAGGATACTCATCGTTGATGATCAGCAGTTGATGCGCGACGGCCTGAGAACCATCGTGGACCTAGAACCCGATATGAGGGTGGTCGGCACCGCCGCCGACGGCGCCGCGGCCCGGGAACTGGCCGCAACTTTGGATCCGGATGTGATCCTGATGGATATACAGATGCCGGTGATGGATGGAGTGGAGGCGACCCGGCTCATCCTCCGCGACGATCCGGGCGTTTTCATCGTCGCGCTGACGACCTTCGACGACACCGAACAGATCGTGCGCGTTCTGGCCGCCGGTGCCCGTACTTACCTCCTCAAGGATTTGCCCTCGGATAGGTTACTGGATACCATCCGCTCCACGGTGCGCGGCGACGTGGTCATGCAGCCGGAGATCGCGGCTCGCCTGGTGGAGGCAGCCCGCCGGGATCCCGATGCCGTCCCCGATTCTGAGACCGATGAATCTCGGCTCCTTTTGGAACTAAGCCCCAGGGAGCGGGAGGTTCTCTCCCTCATGGTCCGCGGTATGTCGAACCGAGAAATCGCCTCCGAACTCTTCCTGAGCGAGGGTACGGTGAAAAACCACATAAGCACCATTTACTCCAAGATGGGCGTCTCGGATCGCACCACGGCGGTTCTCCTCGCCATGCGGGGTGGCCTGCAGGGAGGTAATGTATGACCCGGGTCACGTTCGGATGAGCGAATTGGTGACCCGGGACAGTTATCCCCTTCCCCGTATCCCCCTATCATTGAAGAAAAGATCGATGGGGAAGGGTGATTCGAATGACGAGACAGGCGAGGGTAGGCGTTTTGATGATGGTGGTAGGTGCGGCCTTTCTATTGACCATGCTGGATTACATCCCGGGTTCGCTGTTTTTGCCCATCCTCGGTGCGGGGTTCTTGGCCACCTACTTCTTCGTGGGCGCACGCGAAAGCTACGGTAACGTCGGATTCCTGATACCCGGCCTGGTGTTGACCGCCATCGGCGCTTTCGCGCTCATCGGGGAGGCTGTCACCGCCACACCGGGGCTCTTTTTCGTATTCCTCGCGGTGGCATTCTTGGGCGTTGCGCTCCTGCACACCAGGTCGTTTCGAGAAGCCGACCACGGTGAGCGCAACTGGCCGCTTTATCCGGCGGGCGGTCTGGCACTCTTTGGCATCCTGCTATCCGCGGGGGATTACCTGGAGTTGAACCTGCAGCTTCTCGGGGTGCTCAACTACGCGTGGGTCGCCGTGCTCATCGGGATGGGGTTTTGGCTGGTGGTTCGGCCGGGGCGCGGGGGCGTTTGAAGTGGGCTCCGGGGTTAGTGTCCGAGTCGAGGTAGTTCCGAGGGAGTAGGTTCTGAGTGCACTGGCCGGCCCCTTCGCCCGATCCGGGCTGGGGCCGGTCCGACCATTTGAGCCCTCGGGGTCCGGCATCCTTTGGGCGCCGTCTTGCGGTGAGGCGGTTCGGCGTACCCATCGGGAGATGGTTCCTCCGCCGGCAACCGTCGTGATGCACCAGCGGTGCCTTATTCCTTTCTCACCACTACCGTGACCTCGGTGCCGACGCCCTTTTCGGATTCCAGGGTGTAATCGTCCACCATCATGCCAACGATGGTCAGCCCCGAGCTCTTGGCCGTTTTACCGGCCAGGTGACCGTAGTACTCTTCGAGTTCGGGCCGTCTCGGCTGTCCCAGCATGCTCTCGGCCTTGGCCTTCACCTCCGGTGACATCCCGCGCCCGTTGTCCGTGACGCATATCGTGAACTTGTCACCGTTGTCGTCTATGCTGGAGTTGACGTGCGTGGCCCCGGCCTGAAAGGAGTTGTTTATCAGTTCGTCCAGTATTCCCCGGATCTTTCTCCACTCTGCGGCCATTATCGATCCCCCTAATCCAGTTCTGCCCTGTAGTTGAACTGCTTGAGGACGCCCACCATGAGTGTCGCGACGAGTCCCCCGGCGAATCCATTATTGTAGAGGTTCATCCCCCCGTGGAGAAATCCTACGTTCATGACCATGGACATGTGCAAGAATCCGGCGGCGAGGCCGATGAGGGTGCCGAAGGTACCCGCTATCGGGGCCAGGGTGGTGCCGAACAGGACCGCCAGCAGGGGACCGGCTTCCGCGGCCTCCCACTGGAACAGGAACAGGGAGAGAAAGGCCCCCGCCATGATGGGGACGGAATTGCGCGGGTGCTTACCGAAGGCCGCGAAGCCCACCATGGTGAACACCCCGCAGAGGGTGGGGCCGTTCAAGTCCCCGCCGACCGCCATGACGTAACCGGTGCCCATTAGACCGATGATTCCCATGTTCAGCAATGTCGCGCCCAGGCCGCCCTCGGATACGAAGTCGGAGACCAGCGCCCCGGGCATCCGATAAATCGTCCGATAACCCTCCAGGTTACCCCCGGTGAACCAGAGTCCGAGGGCGATCATCGAGGCGCAATAGACCAGCATCGGAGTGGATACCAGCCCGTTGAAGTCGGTGCCCCATATGCTCGCCAGGTCCATGGGAGCGCCCAAGCCCCGGAATACGCCGGCGAACAGGGTCCCGATGAACCCGCAGGTGAAACCGATGTTGTAAAGGTTGAGGCCCTGGTGCGTGGCCAAGAAGTGTCCCGCCAACGGGGGGACGAGGAATCCCGCCGCGGTACCTAGGAGGATGGCCCCGGGTACACCGAGGTTGAGTTGTATCGCAACGCTGGAGGCCAGGGGGGCCAAGGCGGTGCCGAACAAAGCATTCAATATGTACTGGCTGAACGTATCTCGTTGCACCGTCGCGTATATCCACACACCGAGGAATACCGGCCATATGTTGAGGATGGTCTTGCCCATGAAGGCGAAGCCGGCCATGGTGAACACTGCGGCTATGATGTAACCGTGGATGGGGACGCCGGAGATTACGGTGATCAGCAGGCCGGCCATTCCCACCAGCCCCGCGTTCACCAGGGAAGCACCCAGGCTACCCACCACGAAATAATCGGTTATGAGCACTCCCGGGATGTTGATGATGCGCACCAGGTCGGCCACCAGGCCATCTTCGAATCCGAAGATGAACCCGGCCACCATAAGGGCGACCATGTACAGGGAGGTAACGAGGAATTCCCGGCTGTGTAGGATTTTCATTCTGGTGGCGATGACGGTTCCCCCTCATTTTTTCTTAATACCCCGTCCAACTTACCAGATCCTGCATCCATCAGAA
>SLGS01000061.1 GCA_007136565.1 Clostridia bacterium
ACACCACAAGCGCGGGGACAAACGCGGCAGGCCACCATGAGATCCTGGATGAATTCTCGGCGGGCTCGAAATTCAGAAGCCGTGAGGTGGATATAGGAGACGCGATGGTTGCTTTCCACGTTGGATCAACTCCCCGAAAATGAATCGGAATCGTCGAGATCGTGCATTTCTTCTATTTGCTTTCTGCGGCGCCGCATACCGACAGTTATCCACCAAAACACCACTACCGCGGCCACGACCCCCAGTATTGCTCGGACCAACAAAGCGGGGTGTACTCGCATTCGGGGACGAGGAGGTCGGGGTTCCTCTCTCGCCATCCGCTCGAGGAGTACGGGGGCGAAGTCCGCGAAGGTCTCGTATTCTGATCTGTTATCGGAGTAGGACGCGAGTTCCTGCGCGACCATTGCCGTAAGGTAGAATCCCCGGGAGTTCATCTGTGATACGTAATTCTGATATTCAGCATCGCCCCAAATCTCCAGCCTGGCGAAGGCATCAATGCCGCGGAGGACTTGTTCTTGGGCGAAGGACTGCAAACTGGCGTAATGTTGCTCGGCCATGAGGTGCGATACGGGTTCATAGAGATCCTCAAGTTGCCTGATCGAGTCCGGGTGGGCAAAAACCGCCGGGTCGGCCAGGGAATGGCCCCATTCGTGTATAGCCAGCATTTCCAGGTCCCGGCCACCGGGCAGGATCGGTGTTCCCGGCCCAGATTCGGAGGCTCGCGCGATGTTATAAAGATGCCATTCCCCGTTCCCGGAAGTGATCCCCACTCCGTAACCGCCGGTTGGGAAGGAAGCGGGAGCTAGTACCGTGTGATATCCGTCGGCGCCATAACCGTAAAAGGACTCCATCCACCCGGAGATCCGCTGCGGATCATATCCCTCGGACGATTGGGCCACGAGATTATCAAACAGTTCTCGATTGTCATGCAAGAAGTCCGAGAATCTCGATTTCTCCGCGAGATCCCGTAGGGCCCTCCGAAAACGCAACAGGATATCGTCGCCTCCGGCGCGCGCAGCCATCCAGCTCGGCGGAGGTGAATCCAATGCGAGATCGGGAAGCGGTCCGAGGATCAACGCGAAAGCGAAGGGTGTATCGTAGGTAAAGCCCCGGTTCACCATCTCCTCCGCGATGGCCACGGCCTCGTGGTCCGAGAACGGATCGAGCCACCTTTCCAACCTTTGGGCGTAACTGTTTCCCATTCCCGCGGGCCCCATATCCTCTCGCCAAGAGGTATGCAGCAGTACCCCACATATGAGCTCTACCCTGGGAATTATCCGTACCGAAAAGGTTTCCGCCGGGGTGAGATGGCTTGAGGAGGTGAATGGGATTTCGGAAGCGAGAATCGCTGCCGATGGAAAGGACGTGAAGACAATGGCGGTCGCCAGGTAGACCAGGATGAACCTAGAAACGCGTTTTCTTGTCGACGGTGGGAGTGAGAAGATTCGTAACCACCTCCACGATCTGCGGGTCGAACTGGGATCCTGCGTTCTGGCGGATCTCCTCCAATGCTTGATCCAGGGTCAAAGCGTCCCTGTAGGGACGCGGGCGCGTCATGGCTCCCAACGCGTCCACGACCGCCAGTATTCTCGCCGATAGGGGGATTTCCCGTGCGCCGATTCCCCGGGGGTATCCCGCACCGTCCCATCTTTCGTGGTGGTGCAAAATAAGGTTGGAGATATGCGATAGATGCGGCACGGCCAACGCCAGGCGGTGTCCCACGGACGTGTGATCGCGTATCTGCTCCCACTCACCTTCGGTCAGGGATCCGCTTTTTCTCAACACTTCATCTTCTACGGCGACCTTCCCGAGATCGTAGACCCGGGTCAGTTCCTTCAGAGCGGACAACTCGTGCGCGGGAAGTTCGAGGGCAGTTCCCGTCTCGAGGGCGAGATCGGTCATCCAGGTTACGTGCTCCGGATCGAGTTCTTCCTTTTGCCATAGGAGGCTTAGTAGGTATTCGATGATGGCGAGCACCGATGATTCTCCCCTGCGCAGTTTGACGCGATACATGCTGCGATCGGCCCGGCCCAGGGTTTCTTCCAGCGGCTCATCGAGATTTCTCGTGGCGTATCCGATCGAGATAGCGAGGGGGATCCCGGTGTGGTTTTCGTTACGGTTTTCTAGGTTCTTGCGCAATCTGTCGACCATTTCCGAGGCCGTTGGTGAATCGGTTCGGGAGAGGATAACCGAGAATTCGTCACCACCCACCCGTGCGATCACATCGGATTTCCTGAACGTATCTGCCATGACGTCGGCAAAGGCACGGATCACTTCGTCTCCTTTGTGGTGGCCAAGAGTATCGTTTACGATCTTGAGGTAGTCCATATCGGTACTGATGATGCTCACCGGATCGTCTCGCCCGTCCTGCAACCGGGCCATCTCCTCGTGAAAATAGGCGCGGTTGTATAGGCCGGTGAGCGAGTCGTGAAAGCTTAAGAAATGAAGCTCGCGTTCCACTTCCACCCTTCGGGTCACGTTCCGGGCCACCCCCTCTATCAGGAGGGCCCGATTGCCGAAGCCCTGGTAGATGGGGGTGATGGTTTGTTCGACCCAGATGGTCTTGCCGTCGCGGTGGTTCCAACGCATGAGGATGGGACGCGTACAGTCCACCTGCCCGGTCAGTAGCTCCGTCAGAGATGGGCGGTCCCTGGGATCCACCAGGTCGACAAGGGTCATACCGGATCGAAGTTCCTCGGGCGTGTATCCCAGCGTCGCGGTCACCGAGGGACTTACGTACTCGAAGGCCTGCTCGGGGAGTATACGGTATCGATATATGACGTCCCCCGCGTTTTCCACGAGATGGCGAAATCGCGGATCATCTTCGCTTTGTCCGGCCCCCATTTCCCAAGTGCTCACCGTAGCGCCCTCGAGCCCGCGATCGGAGAGAATCGGGAAAATCTCCAATCCGAGAACGCTTCCGACGGTACCGCCTGCCTGCACGACATCCCTGGCTCCGCTGGGAGTGGACAGGGCTCGCGCGAAAAGCTCCCGGAGGCCGCGCACCGGCACCAGATCCCAGACCTTCTTCGGCAACGCGGTATCGTCGAAGCCATAACTGCGCCTTGCGGTGGTATTGGATGCGATAACGGATCCTCCCGGGTCGGTATGGAACACGGCCGAGGGCGCCGGGGATGGATGTCGATGCCATCGAGCTATGCGTAGTACCGCTATGGGTTTGCCATCGTCATCGCCGGTCTTGAGCGGGTAGGCTCGAAGGGTCCATGGTTCCCCGTCTATTTCAGTTTCGGTTTGGGCAAAGCGTCCCGACCCGAGACAATCCGAGACCGTAGTAAGTGAATCGATACAGGATTCATCGAAGCTCTGCTGGGTCGAATGCTTCACACCGTAATCTATACCCGAGGGGGCTTGTGCGGTCCAAAGGATTTCGAATCGGTTGTTCACGATATCGACATTTTCGTCGATGGGTTCGGCGATCCGGTATCTGGCGCGATCGCTATCTCTGATGGTGTCGAAAACCAATACATGAAGACATGCATTGCTTTTTGCGCTGTATAGGCGATAAAGGACCACTTCGAGGTGTGGCTCCATCCTGACTAGTAGCGGGAACGGTCCTTCCGGGTAATCGGAGAGGACCTTTCTCGCCTCTTGCACCGCATACTCCAATCGGGGCGCCGGTTCTTGGGACGGCTTCGCGGAGCTGGGCGAAGTGCCCTCCGGCAAACCGATGGGATATCCGGTTTCATCGAGGAGCACGGCCACGTGAACATCGGATGAGGCTCTGGTGCGGCCCTCTATGGATCTGTCTTCGTGATGCGGCTTCACCCGTGATCCTCCCCCGAGAGAGAACAACCTAGGCGCGATTCCCGTTAATCGCCGTCGGATAACTCCTGCGTTGCCAGAAGGTGTCAACATCATTGAGGCCTCTTTCTACGAATGACGGGCGCATCCTGCGAGCCACGGTATTTCTCGGGGTTCCAGGTCCCTCGGATCGTGATAAAATATGTGGTGATATGGCTCCGACCGTTAACGATAATGACTACTATGTGTTATGATTTCTCCGAAAGGGTGATGCTTTGTGAAGGAACTGAAGGGTACACGTACGGCAGAAAACCTCATGAAATCTTTCGCGGGCGAGTCGCAGGCTAGGACGCGCTATACATATTACGCCTCCCAGGCCAAGAAGGATGGGTACGTCCAGATCCAAAATATTTTCATGGAGACGGCCGAAAACGAGAAGGAACACGCCAAGCGATTCTTCAAATTCCTCAACGAAACGCTCGAGGGAGAAACGGTCGAGATACAGGCCCCTTACCCGGTGGGGTTGTCCAGCACCCCCGACAACCTGAAGTGGGCCGCAGAGGGCGAGAACGAAGAGTGGTCTGAACTGTATCCCGGTTTTGCGGATATCGCAGACGAAGAGGGATTCCCCGAAGTAGCTTACGTATTCCGGGAGGTTGCCGAAGCGGAAGAGCGCCACGAGATCAGGTTCCGCAAGCTGCTCGAAAACATCGAGAAGGGTAGAGTTTTCTCCCGCGATACCGAGGTCGAGTGGAAGTGCAACAATTGCGGCTACATCCACGAAGGCAAAGAGGCTCCCGAGGATTGTCCGGCGTGCGATCATCCTCGCGATCACTTCGAATTGTTCGTGGAAACCTATTGATTTGAGCGCGCTTCCCGGGGGCGATATCGCCCCCGGGATCCGGGCCTGAGCGATTCTCGATTCCCTAAGTTGCCCGGTGAATTTGCTTCTGCTAATATACCAGTACCGAGCGCCAGTAGCTCAGGCGGATAGAGCAAGGGATTCCTAATCCCTGTGCCGGGGGTTCGAGTCCTCCCTGGCGCACACAGCCCGGGTTCGTTCCGGGCTGTTTCGTTGCGGTCGGTTTGGAAGGTGTTGACCGTGGACCTTCGAAACGATTCGATGGCATCTTTATTGGAAGAAGACGAGGCCCATATGAGGGAGGCCCTCCGGGAGGCGGTCGAGGCTGCCCGCATCGGGGAGGTACCCATCGGTGCCGTAGTCGTTTCCGGTGAAGGTCGAATACTGGGGCGAGGTCACAACCTCCGTGAGCGCGAATGCGACCCCACGGCACACGCCGAGATCATCGCTCTACGAGAAGCCGGCGCCAGTATCGGGGATTGGCGGCTGGAGGGTTGCGATCTCTTCGTTACAGTGGAACCCTGTCCCATGTGCGCCGGAGCCGCGGTCAATGCCAGGATTGCCCGTATAGTTTACGGTGTGCCGGATCCAAAGGCGGGGGCCGCCGGCACGCTATTTTCCATCCCGGACGACCCGCGGTTGAATCACAGGGTCCGGGTGGAAAGCGGTGTGTTAGCCGAGGAGTGCGGGGAGATCCTGCGGGATTTCTTCAAGCGGCTCCGATCTAGATAAGGCTTCGGTGCGATGGGTAAACCGACCGCCGGGCGCTCTGGATGCATGGAGGAGCTGATGCTATAATAGGGGATGCTTCGCCCGCGGGGGGAGCCCGGACGAGACGAAAAGCGGAGAGGTGGTCGAGTCTGGCTGATGGCGCGGCACTCGAAATGCCGAGTTCCCGCAAGGGAACCGTGGGTTCGAATCCCACCCTCTCCGCCATTACAATGGGTGTCGTCCGATGATGTTATGAGCTACAATTGAACAATCGTGGAGAGGTGTCCGAGTCCGGCTTAAGGAGCACGCCTGGAGAGCGTGTAGGCGAGGAATCGTCTCGTGGGTTCGAATCCCACCCTCTCCGCAGGATCTTGGTCGTGCTAGACGGGGAGGTAGCGGTGCCCTGTACCCGCAAACCGCTATAGCGGGGTTGAATTCCTTCCCGAGGTCGAGTTCCAGCGGGGTCTGTCCCCGAGAAAGTAGTGTTGACGACTGGGTCCCGCGCAATGAAGACGCGTGAACTCCGTCAGGCCCGGAAGGGAGCAGCGGTAAGCGCGAACCTTCATGTGCCGCGGGGGTGCCGAGTCCGAGCCAACTGTTCGGGTAACGCTCGTGGGTTCCGATCGACGGAAGGTGCACGGCCATAGCAATTCGTCCCCGCCATTTGGCGGGGACTCGTTGAATCCGGAATGCGGGTTTCGGTCCGCTTTCACGGCGCGAGTGAAACGGTGGTGACCCCGTTGACAGGTTCCTCCCTTTATCGCCAGTGGCGTCCCGATCGCTTTGAAGAAGTAGTGGGCCAAGAACACGTCGTGACCACTCTCAAGAACGCGATATCCCGCGATCAGGTTGCCCATGCCTACATTTTTGCCGGCCCCAGGGGGACGGGCAAGACGACCATCGCCAGGCTCCTAGCCAAGTCCGTCAATTGCAGGCAAACTTCCGCGGATAACGTCGAACCCTGCAATAATTGCGACCCCTGCAAAGATGTGATCGCCAGCAATTCCATGAACGTGGTGGAGATGGATGCGGCATCCCATCGCGGTATCGACGATATTCGGGAGCTGCAGGAGAGGGTTCCGTACGCGAATCCCAACGGGCGATTCCGAGTGTACATTCTCGACGAGGCGCACATGTTAACCGCTGAGGCGTTCAACGCCCTGCTGAAAACCCTCGAAGAACCACCCGCGCACGTGATATTTATATTGTGCACCACCGAGCCCCACAAGATACCCGTAACGATCCACAGTCGGTGTCAGCGATTTGATTTCCGCTTCCTGACTGTCCTCGAGATAGCCGACAGGATAGAGATGGTGGTTGCCGCCGATCCCTCCTTGGAGGTCGAAGAGGCCGCGGTTTGGAGTATCGCGGTGTCCGCCGAGGGTGCCGTTCGCGATGCCCTCGGATTGCTGGAACAGGTTCGGGACTACGCCGGCGGGCGAATCAGCGAAGAAGACGTTAGAATGGTTACCGGCGTGGTATCCCGGCGGAAGATTTTCGAATACGTGGAGCTCATGGCCAAAGGAGATATCGCGGCATTGCTGGATTTGACGGAGGGAGTTCTCCTGGGTGGAGCGGACATGGGGCAGTTCATCCGGGAACTCCTCGCTACTTTCAGGGACATGCTGCTCTTTAGGGCCAGCGATGGTGCCCGAAAGCCCATAATTCCTGACGACGAACTCGATAGGATGAACTCCCTTACCAGTGCCTTCGACTTGCCCAGGCTACTTGAGATGGTGGATACCCTGTCGGAAGCGGAAAGCCGCGCGCGTTACGTTTCTCGTCCGGCGTTTCTCCTCGAGATGGCAACCATCAAGTTGGCCCGGCCCGCTTCCGTCGGGGTGGATCCATCGGAAGTACCTGTGAATGGTGGGCATGAACAGGTACAGGTAGGGTCGACGACGGGCGAGACGGCGACCGCTTCGAGTCAGGGGGATGCCGGTGCCGAGGTTTCCGGAATAGAGGTGGATTCCGTCGTAGGCGAATCACCTGCGGAAACGACCTCGAAAAGCGATACCACTCCTCCCGGGGACGGCGGTGAACTGGGTGAGTCGGAGTGGGAGAGGATCAAGGAGGCGGTGAGGCGTGTCAACATGCCCGCTTACGCGCTCTTGCAACCCGCTCGCCCGGGATCCAAAGGCGATGGCCGTATAGTCCTCGTGTTCCAGGATGGGTTTTCCTATCACAAGGAGCGCACGGAAAAGGAAAACTGCGAGCTGGTCGAAAAGGCGGCGGCGAAGATTCTAGGGGAGCCGGTCCGGATCAAGTGTGTTTTCGAATCGGAGGTGGATTCCCCGACTGCCCGCGCGGTGTCCGCGAACCCGCCGGATGATGACGAGGGTGAGTTCGAATCCGCATCCCGCGATGAACGTGGTGAACCCGACGGCGATCTCGAACAAATGGATGCAGAGACCACCGGTGACTCGGCCGGAGAGGACCTCGAAGATGTGCTCAGGGCTTTCGACGGTCGAATAGTCGAGAGAGGCGTTGACCTCGAGACTCCGGGTTCGGAAGAAGGCCAATCGATCGGGTGACGATAGATTCTTCTTAGAGGAGGCGTGATGATGGGTTACGGCAACATGGGTAACATGAACAAGATGATGAAGCAAATCCAACAGATGCAACAGCAGATGGAGGAAACGCAAAAGGAGATAGAACGGCGAACGGTAGAAGCGTCTGCGGGCGGTGGAGTGGTCCGGGCAACGGTTAGCGGCGGCTTGGAACTGGTGGAACTGGAGATAGATCCCGACGCCGTGGATCCCGAAGATGTCGATATGCTGAGGGACCTGGTCATCGCCGCAGTAAACGAAGCGATGCGTTCCGCCCAGGAGATGGCCCGCGAAGAGCTCGGGAAAGTGACCGGGGGACTCGACCTGCCGAACATGCCGGGATTGATGGATTAGGGGACCTTCGTGGCATCGTATTATGCACCGTCGGTAGCACACCTAATAGAAGAGTTGGCCAAGTTGCCGGGCATCGGGCCGAAGACGGCTCAACGCCTGGCCATGCATGTGGTAAAAAGACCCGAAGCCGAGGTCTTAGCACTGGCCCGCGCCCTCGTGGAGGCGCGGCGCAAGGTGCTCCGCTGTTCCGAGTGCCAAAACCTGGCCGATCAGGATCCCTGTGAGATATGTTCCGACGAGGGCCGCGATCGTTCCCGGGTGTGCGTTGTCTCCGACCCCACGGACGTCGTGGCCATGGAGAGAATACGGGAGTATGACGGGCTTTACCACGTCCTGCATGGGTTAATCTCACCCATGGATGGAATCGGTCCCGAGGAACTACAGGTCAAGGACTTACTCCGCAGGATACGAGAAGGGGATGTCGTCGAGGTAATTCTGGCGACCGACCCCACTATCGAAGGAGAGGCCACGGCGATGTACCTCGCCAGGCTCTTGGTTCCCCTGGGTGTGGATGTAACGAGGATAGCCCGGGGACTCCCCGAGGGAGGGGACCTGGATTATGCGGACGAGGCGACCTTGGCCCGTGCCCTGGAAGGTCGAAGATCGGTTCGCATGGGGGGCTCTGCGCGATCCGGTCGCGATCCAGAGGAATAACCCGAGAGCCGCATCCAAACACTTCACATGTGCTCCGCCGCCCACGCGCAAAGGCACTTCGGGCTTACCCTGCAGTCTCCGAGTAGGTCAAGCAAGTCCCTCGAGAGCCGGTTGCCGAAGGGCCAAGAAATCCCGCTCTGATGGGCTTTCGGCGTTTCTTGACGCCCCTCTGGGTGCGTGTTAGACTACATTTGACTTTGCCAACCCGATAGGGAATAGCCCCGGCCGGTGACTAGATCTCGAATCGCCGTCCGGGTTTAGCGTGGTAACCCCACATATAATTGCCAGTGGAGTGTTTGAGTGAGGAGGGAATTATGGCGGAGTTTTTGGAGATCAGGTGGCACGGCCGCGGAGGCCAGGGTGCCAAGACGGCAGCCAACCTCTTGGCCGAGGCCGCATCGTCAGCCGGCCGTTTCATCCAGGCTTTCCCCGAGTACGGGCCCGAGAGAATGGGTGCACCGGTAGCTTCTTTCAACCGAATTTCCACCAAACCCATCAGGATACGTTCGGGGGTTACGGACCCGGCGGTCGTGGTTATCCTGGATCCCACCCTGATGAGAACCAACGACGTGACCAAGGGCTTGAAAGCGGATGGAGCCATCGTCATTAACAGCGAGCGCGAACCCGGCGTTATTCGTGAACAGATGGGTATCGAAGGGTTCCGTATCTACACCGTGGATGCAAATACGATATCAACAGAGACGCTTGGTCGTCGCATTCCGAACACCCCCATGCTGGGTGCCGTGATCAAGGCCACGGGGATGCTCGAGTTCGATGCCTTCATGGAGAACATGGAATTGGAACTCAGCAAGAAGTTCGGTGGGCGTCCGGAGATCGTCGAAGGTAACCTTAAGGCGATTCGCAGGGCCTACGAGGAGGTGCAATCGGAATGACCAATTCCGAGAGCCGTGGGTGCGAAAAATGGGAGACACCGTCCCCCGACGCCACGTGGCGAGACGTTCCACGCGGTGGAGTAATACCCAGGGGCGGCAATGCAGCGGAGTACGAGACCGGTGACTGGCGTAGTTCCCGCCCCGTTTACGATGGAGAAGTCTGCATTCAATGTCGTCTCTGCTGGATCTATTGCCCCGATTCTGCCATCGCCACCAATGAAGAGGGCGAAGTCACGGGCATCGACTACGATCACTGCAAGGGTTGCGGCATTTGTGCCGTGGAGTGCCCCAAGGATGGGGCAATGGTCATGGTTGCCGAGGAGCTTTGACGGCCGTGGGAGGAGATGAAGCCATGAGCCTAGCGGCTAACACCAGCGGTAATCGCATGGCATTGACCGGAAACGAGTCGGTTGCCTTTGCGATGAAGCAGATCAATCCGGATGTGGTTGCTGCGTATCCGATCACACCCCAAACTGAGATAGTACAAATATTTTCGAGTTACGTCGCCGACGGCGATGTGGATACGGTGTTCGAGAGGGTCGAGAGCGAACACAGTGCCATGAGTGCAGTCGTAGGGGCTGCCGCCGCCGGAGCCCGCTCGATGACCGCTACGTCCGCAAACGGTTTGGCGCTCATGTGGGAGGTACTCTACATAGCCGCGTCCAATCGGTTGCCCATCGTCATGCCCGTCGTAAACCGCGCATTGAGTGGGCCCATCAACATCCATTGCGATCACTCGGATACCATGGGAGCGCGGGATTCCGGCTGGATACAATTGTATTCTGAGACGGCTCAGGAGGCGTACGACAATACCCTCCAGGCCATAAGGATCGCCGAGCACCCCGACGTCGAGCTGCCTGTGATGGTTTGCCAGGACGGATTCATCATCAGTCACGCCCTGGATAACCTTTATACCCTCGACGACGCTGAGGTGCAGGGGTTCATCGGTAGCCGCACTCCCACTTATAGCTTGCTCGACGTCGACAACCCGGCGACCTTCGGTCCTTTGGATCTTCAGGACTGGTACTTCGAGCATAAGAGACAGCAGGCAGAAGGCATGAAGAATGCCCTGGACGTCATTCCCGCTGTCGCCGAAGAGTACGGTAAGCTCAGTGGGCGGGACTACGGTTTCTTCGAAGAGTACATGATGGATGATGCGGACATAGTAATGATGGTAATAGGAAGCACGGCCGGAACGGCCAAGGATGTCGTAGACGCCATGCGCGAGGAAGGTCACAAGGTAGGCCTGCTGAAGATTAGGGTATTCAGGCCCCTGCCCGTAGCTCAACTCGTCAGGGCATTGCGAGGCAAGAAAGCCGTTGCGATCATGGACCGTGCGGAGAGTTTCGCCGCCTCGGGTGGTCCGCTTTACAAGGAAATCCGTAGTGCATTGTTCGACTGCGAAAAGGCGCCGATGACCAGTAACTACATCTACGGTTTGGGCGGCAGGGATATTGGCCCGGAGGACCTTCGAAAGGTCTTCGAGCAGAGCCTGGCGGCAGCCAAGGCCGGCCACGTCGAACAGCCGGTCACGTACCTCGGCGTTAGAGAGTAGGGGGTAGACATGGCCGTAAACATTCGCGAATTGTCCAAAAAGCACGTACCGTTTACCGGTGGACACCGTCTGTGCGCCGGTTGCGGAGCTTCCATAGTAGCAAGACAGATGCTCGCCGCCGCCGACAATCCTGTGGTTGCTGGAGTGGCCACGGGATGTCTCGAGGTCGCCACGACGATTTATCCTTATACTGCGTGGGAGACTCCGCTCATCCACAACGCGTTCGAAAACGTGGCTGCGACCGTGAGTGGAGCCGAGGCCGCCTATCGTTCCCTGAAGGCGCAGGGTAAGGTCGACAAAGAGATCAAGTTCATGGCATTCGGGGGAGATGGGGGCACCTACGATATCGGCCTTCAATCCCTATCGGGAGCGATGGAGCGCGGACATAACATGGTGTACGTGTGTTATGACAATGGTGCGTACATGAATACCGGTATTCAGCGTTCCAGTGCCACACCCATGGGCGCCGATACCAGCACCAGTCCCGCCGGCAGTAAGATTCCCGGTAAGCCCGGTCACCGTAAGAATCTCACCGCCATCATGGCGGCGCACAATATACCTTACGTGGCCCAGACGACCCCGGCTCACTGGCGCGATCTGATTACCAAGACCAAGAAGGCCCTGGCAGTGGACGGGCCCGCCTTCATCAACGTGTTGGCGACTTGCCCCCGTGGCTGGCGTATTCCGGATGATGCGACCATATCGACTCTCAGGCTGGCCACCGACACCTGTTTCTGGCCGCTGTTCGAGGTCGAAGACGGTAAGTACAAGATCAATTATCGGCCGAGGGAGAAGAAACCCATCGTGGACTGGATGGAGCCACAGGGTCGATTCCGACACCTATTCCGCGAGGAGAACAAGCATCTCCTGGAGGAAATTCAGGTGGAAATAGATCGCAATTGGAACCAGTTGCTCCACTTGGCCGATCAGGAGTGAGTCGTACCATCCGGTCGCGCTAGTCGAGTCGCTTGGTCGTTACCAATAATGAAGGATCAACGGAAAAACGAGTAGGGGCACCGATCGGTGCCCCTACTCGTTTTTCCGTTGATCCTTCATTATTGGTAACGACCA
>SLGS01000227.1 GCA_007136565.1 Clostridia bacterium
GAGGAGATGGGGCTTCGTGGCTTCGGGCATCGGAGTCCTTTGGATTTCGACGAGGATGAGGTGGAGCCCGGGTATCCGGAGTACCTTCTTTCGCCCGGGGAGCAGCTGGAGTTGATAGGGGAGAAACTCGAAAGGCGCGCTTCCGTCGGAAGAATTCCCCTGCCGGTTCGAGCTTCCCAGTTTTGGTCCCATCACAAGTATTCGGTCATGGCCCGGGGATACCAACACTACAAAGCGATATCCGGTCTCTTGGCCGATGGAGACGACCGCAGGGTTTCGGAAGCGTCCGACGTCCCTGACGCGGTACTCTCAATGATGAGGAGCTTTCCGTCGGACAAAGCCCTTCGGAATACACTGGATCACCTGTGGGGCTACCATAAGAACCACGCCTCGGAAGAGGAGAGGAAACGCTACTTCGAATCCAGAGATCGGGGGGGTATCGGTTCTGCCTTGCACTTCATCTACGAACTGTCCACGCTCTATTCGGTAGATTACCTGCTGTGGTCGACGATATTTGCCGATCTTCCCCCGAGGAGGGCAAATGGTTGTTCCCAGCGATGAAAGGAGACGCCTCCGGTGAAACGGATATTCCGCAGATTTCCTTTAGCCGCGTTCTTCGCCTTGGCCTTTATATTCTCATGGTCCGCTTTCGGGTTGGCATTCTTCGCCGAGACCGCCATGGGGCCGCTATTGATCCTCGGGGGATTCGGCCCGCTCGCCGCTGGTTTCTTTGTCTCGTACATTCTCGGAGGGGAAGAGGTTTCTATTCTCCTTGGGTCCATCACGAAGTGGCGATTTTCCGGCCGCCTCTGGGCATTTACGCTGGGGGTCCCACCTTTATTGTACCTCGCCGCCGGCCTCATTTTGGCCCTCGTGGTTTCCGTTGAGATCTCCTCGGGAAGTCCGAGTTTCGCGCTCTACCCCCTCATGATAGGTGTGGTGGCCGTGATCGGTGGGGGCCAGGAGGAAGTTGGATGGCGAGGGTTCGCCCTGCCGCGGCTTCAAGAGCGCTTCGATCCCGTGGTCGCGGGTGCCATGCTCGGAGTGATATGGGTTCTATGGCACCTTCCCCTTTTCGCCATGGCCGGTTCCCAGCAATCGAGCATCCCACTTCTGCCCTACGCCGCGTACACGGTCGGTTTTTCCATAATCATGACGTGGCTCTACAACGCTACGGGTGGGAGCGTTCTCGCGGCCATATTGTTTCACGCCGGGGCTAACGTCCCCTCGACCTGGTATCCGCTGGCACTTTGCGCCGGGGGCATCAACTCGGCGGGACTGTTGGCGGTACTCGTATGGGTAGTCGTCATCCTGCTGGTGTTTCGCGGGGATGGTCACCTTGAAACCGCAGAATTTGGCCGCCGGCGCTAATCCCGCACATCGGCGGGGTAAGGAATACCCCGCCGATGTACTCGGTTTGTCTCACACTTTGAACATCGCGACCTTTTGCCGCAGGTTCCTGGCCACGTCCGCGAGGTTTTGCGATGATTCGGTTACCTCGGATAGGGAAGCGTTGAGTTCTTCGACCGAAGCCGCGACTTCCTCTGAGGCCGATGCGTTGTCCTGCGAAACGGCCTGGACTGCTTCGATGGAGGAGGCCATTTGCTCGGCACCGGCGGCCATCTCCTCGGTCGCTGCGGTATTCTCCTCGGTGATCGCCGCGACGGATTCCACCGACTCGGCCATGCGCTTACTGGCTTCGGATATGCCGCTGGCTCCCTCGGACATTTCTTCGACTTTCGCCGTGACTTCATCGACTACGGTTAGGATTTGTCTGAGGGCATCGGCCGCATCGTCCGCCCTGGATACGCCGTCCTGGGTCGCCTCGCTGCCCTTATCCATGGCCTCCACGGCCTGGGTCGTCCCGTCCTGTATGGTCGCTATTAACCCCGAGATCTCCTTCGCGGACTCCCCGGCGCGTTCGGCCAGTTTGCGAACTTCATCGGCCACGACCGCGAAGCCGCTGCTGCCCTGATCCGCCCTCGCGGCTTCGATGGCGGCGTTTAGGGCCAGGAGGTTTGTCTGTTGGGCTATGTCGGTTATCACGGCGGTGATATCGCCGATCTTATCGGATGAGTGGCCCAGTTCGTTGATGTGGCTGGCGGCATCAACGGCGGTATCCCGTATGTTTTCGATGCAGTCCACCATCTCCTTGATGATGGTACTTCCTTCGTCGGCCGTTTCGCCGGCGCTGCGGGATGACTCCAGGGAGGCGACGGCGTTCTCCGCCACTCCGTCGATGGACGAAACCATGCCCTCGACCACGTTGAGCATTTCCTGGGCCCTGACGGATTGATCCTGGGCGCCGGTGGATATCTGGTCGATGGCCGTTCGGAGTTGCTCCACCACCTGGCTGGCTTCGTCGACGGACGTGGATTGGCGGGCCGCGCCACTGGCGACCTGCTCCATGGCCCGAGCGATGCCGTGGGAGGCTTCGGAGACCTGTTGAGCGTTGGATTCCATACCCTCGGCCGTATTGGCGACCTGCTCGGCGGAATCGATTATGTCGGCGATGAGGGTGCGCATGGTCCCCACGAAAGCGTTGAAGTTTTCGCTCAGTCGGCCGAGTTCATCACCGGTGAGCACCGGGAGCTCGGTGGTGAGGTCCCCCTCCCCGGTGGCGATCTCGCCCAGTTCGTCGGCGACTCGCACGATGGGCGTCGCTACGCTCCGGGCTTGTAGGATTCCCAAGGCTACCACGATTAGGGCGGCCACCACGATGCTCATCAGGATGACGTTTCGAAGGTCGTCCGCACCGGCTAGGGCCTCATCACGATCTATCTCCACCACCAGGCCCACCGGATTGTCACCGATACTGAGGACTTCGAGGGCGCCCAGGACTTGGTTGCCCAGGTAATCCGGGTAAATCTCTTGGGCGTCGAAGTCGAAGTTTCCCTCCTGGATGGCGGGTGCCAAGAGTTCTACGGCCCGCGTATCCAGGCTGACCTGGAGGGCAGAGTCCGAGGTATATTCGCCGAGGCGAGTGTTGGTCAGCAAGGTTCCGTCACCATCGATGAGGTAGGCATCGCCGCTTTGCCCGAGTTCCGCTAAGCCCATGTGCACGGCGTCGGCCATGCCCGCGTCGAAGACCGTGATATTTAGGGTCCCCAGGATCTCGCCCGTGCGGCCCTCGCTCCTGATGGGGGAGGAAACCGCCAGAGCGTTTGTCTCGGTGACGTTAGAATAGAAGAGCTCCGACCAGGTGGTGCGACCTTCCA
>SLGS01000127.1 GCA_007136565.1 Clostridia bacterium
AACACCCTCATCGTCGTCGAGCACGACGAGGAGACGATTCGCCGGGCGGATCACGTCATAGACATCGGTCCCGGCGCCGGTGAGAGCGGCGGGTGGGTGGTGGCCGAGGGCACCCCGGACGAGGTGATGAAGAACCCGGATTCGATAACCGGACGTTTCCTCAGCGGAGAGGAGTCCATATCGATACCGCGGAGGCGCCGCAAGACCGGGGACTCCTGGCTTACGGTTCACGGTGCCAGGGAGCACAACTTGAAGGATATCGATGTGCACATTCCCCTGGGTGTTCTCGTGGGCGTCACCGGCGTATCCGGATCCGGGAAGAGCACTTTGATACACGACATCCTCTACCGGAAGCTAGCCCGCGAGCTCAACCGGGCCCACCAGCCCGCCGGGGATCACGATGATGTGTCGGGCATCGATGCTCTGAACAAGGTGGTCGAGATCGACCAGTCCCCCATCGGGCGGACCCCGAGATCGAATCCGGCCACCTATACCGGCACCTTCGACTACATCAGGGACCTGTTCTCGAAGACTCCCGAGGCAAGGGCCAGGGGATTCGACAAGGGAAGATTCAGTTTCAACCTCAAGGGTGGCCGTTGTGAGGCCTGCTCGGGACAGGGGATAGTGCGCATCGAAATGCACTTCCTCCCCGACATCTACGTTCCGTGCGAGATTTGCGACGGGCGGCGGTACAATCGGGAAACCCTCGAGATCAAGTACAAGGGTAAGAACATCTCGGAGGTCCTGGCCATGAACGTGGACGAGGCCTACCGATTTTTCGCCGACATTCCACCCATCGCCCACCACCTCAAGACGCTGCAGGATGTGGGCCTGGGCTATATCCGCCTCGGGCAACCCGCCACCACCCTGTCCGGGGGCGAGGCCCAGAGGATAAAACTTGCATCGGAGCTGTCGCGCAGATCCAATGGCGAGACGATATACTTGTTGGACGAGCCGACCACGGGGCTTCACGCCGCCGACATTCGCCAGCTACTGTCGGTATTGCAGAGGTTGGTGGATGAGGGTGCAACGGTGGTCATAATTGAACACAATCTCGACGTCATCAAGTGCGTCGATTACATCATCGACCTGGGTCCCGAGGGAGGCGAAGGTGGAGGAAGCGTGGTGGCCTCCGGTACACCCGAAGAGGTCGCGGATTCGCAGGACTCACACACGGGCAGGTACTTGTTGGAGGTCCTGAATGCCGAGAAGGTATCGAATCCGAGCGCGGCGGTAGGCTTGGAGGATTGATGAACGATCCCGGGGGAGGGCACATGGAGGCGTTGAAGGATCGGGCGCGAGAGCTCCCGACGGCGCCCGGTGTTTACATGTTTCGCGACGAAGTGGGCAACGTGCTCTACGTCGGCAAGGCTCGCTCCCTCAGGGATCGCGTTCGCTCCTATTTCTCCTCCCCCTCCGGGCTGAACGATCGTACCTTGCGCATGCTAGCGGAGGCGAGGGATGTGGAATTCCTCGTGACGGACTCCGAGGTCGAAGCCCTGATATTCGAGTCGGATCTGATCAAGAGGCATCGCCCGAGGTATAATGTCCGGCTGCGCGACGATAAGCAATATCCCTATATCGTCGTCACCACCGGGGACGATTATCCCAGGGTCGGAGTGGCGCGACGAGTGGAACGGGACGATCACAGGTACTTCGGTCCCTTTACCAACACCGCCCTCTTGCGGAGGGCCCTGGACCTATTGCGCAAGGTCTTCCCGTACAGAACCTGCAGTGATCACCGTATGCAGGGGGGTGGACGACCCTGCCTTCATTACCACGTCGGGCGATGCCTGGCACCCTGCACCGGTGAAGTGGAAGCCGGGGAATACGGGGACGTCATCGAGGGATTGCTGGGATTCCTCGGTGGTCGCTCGAGGGATCTGACGCGGGAACTCGAGGGGCGGATGGAGGAGGCCGCCGATTCCCTGGATTTCGAGAGGGCGGCCAGGATCCGCGATCAGATAGCGGCCCTCAAGGAGTTCCGGGAGCAGCAGGGTAATCTCTCGGCACCCTCGGTCGAGGACATGGACGTCCTGGGCCTGGCCCGCGGGGAAGACGTCACCGCCGTGACTTTCATCTTCATGCGCGAGGGTCGTATCGTCGGCACCGACGGCTTCGTCTTGTCGGACACCCGGGACATTTCCGACGCCGATCTCCTCGAGGAGACTCTGCTCGAGTATTATTCACATTCCCTGTTGATCCCCAGGCGCATCCTGGTGCCGACGCATCCCACCGGGTACGAGGAACTCGAGCGGTGGTTGGGGGAGCACCGCGGTTCCCGGGTGTTCCTGCATCGCCCCGAGCGCGGGGAGAAGCGGCGCCTGGTTACGCTGGCCGACCGAAATGCCGAGATGTTGCTCCGAGATAGCGATGCCTCCTCCGGTGGGGATGCGGGTTCCGTGGCTCTGCAGGAAGTGCTCGGGTTACCCGGAGTTCCCCGCAGGATCGAGTGTTACGATATTTCGAACATCTCGGGCTCGGCCGCGGTGGGTTCCATGGTGGTGTTCGAGTCTGGTCGGCCGGCCCCTTACGCGTACAGGAGGTTCCGCATTAGGGACGTCGAGGGAGCCGATGACTATGCCATGATGCGGGAAGTGCTGGGTCGTCGGGCCCGTCGTTTGGACCCGGGACGAGACGACACCGCGGTCGCGGAGGACGCGTCCTTTTCCGCGGCGCCGGACCTGGTGGTGATAGACGGGGGACCGGGGCATCTATCCGCCGCCGTCGAGGCGTTGCGGGATGGAGCCATGGCACCCATACCCGTCATCGCCTTGGCCAAGCGCGATGAGTTGATCTACGTCGAGGGCGGCGGGGAGCCCATAGACCTACCGCGCAACTCGGAGGCCCTGAAGTTGCTGCAGAGGATCCGGGACGAAGCCCATCGCTTCGCACTGGATTATCATCGGCACCTCAGGAGCCACGGGGGTATCAGATCGTTGTTGGATGACGTGCCCGGTATCGGCCCTCGACGGCGCAACGCGCTGCTCGCCCACTTCGACTCCATGGAGGCCATGGCCGCGGCGGACGAGGATGAATTGGCGGCGGTCCCGGGGATGACGAGCCGCGCCGCTCGCGCGGTCAAGCGCTATCTGGTGGAACGCTCCGAACGCTGAGCGGCTTCGTCGACTATGCTCCGGAGGAAATCCCGCGCTCTTTGGAGATCCTCTCCATCGGGTCTGCCCCGGTTTATCCCGCCCAGGATGGCCAAGGGGCCGAAGGTATCGAAACCCCGGCAGGAAAAATCCCCCAGCACTTCCCATCCACGGCGACGTATCTTTCGGTGGAGGGCCCTATGGTAGAGGTCGGGTCTGCCGAATCCCCGGGTCGAGAAGACGAAACATTTTCCCGCTCGCTCCCGGGGGAGGGAAGCGGCGAATCGCAACAGCGCTCGATGGTGGCGCAAAGCGTAAATCCCGGAGCCTAGCCCCAGGAGGTCGTAGGAGAGTATTTCTTCTTTGCTCGGGCCGCCGTCGGCCAGCAGGTCTATCGTATCGGCGCCGATGTGGGCCGCCATGCTGCGGGCGAGGATATGCGTATTCCTGTGGTGCGTGGATACATATGCGATCAGGGTTTTCACGGATCATCCTCCCGCCATAACCTTTGACATCGGTCGTCACTTACCCTTCCGGCAGGAAGTCTCGCGGATGAGCAGAACTACCTTTTGTGCGATAATGAGCCCGGGAGGCATCAACTTGAACGAGAACAAGAAGTTAAAGCGTTCGCGTCGAGAGAAAATTTTGGCCGGCGTCTGCGGGGGTGTCGCCGATTACTTTTCGTTGGACCCGGTCCTGGTTCGACTCCTATGGGCCGCCTTTGCGCTCCTCGAGGGTGCCGGTATACTACTCTACATAGTCGCCTGGATCGTCATGCCCGAAGGAGACGATTGATCGGTGCTGAAGAGATTTCTACTCAATGCCGTCGTCTTGATAATCCTCGAGAGGATATTAACTGGGGTCTCGATCCAGGGGGGAATCGAATCCTTGTTGTTGGCCGCGGCTGTCCTCGGCCTGGCCAATGCCATCGTTCGTCCCCTGCTACTCGTCATAACCCTTCCGATCAACTTCTTGACCCTGGGATTGTTCACGGTGGTCATCAACGCGCTGATGTTGCAATTGACCGCCGCCATCGTGCCTTCGTTTTTCATAGATGGTTTCGGATGGGCTCTCTTGACGGCCATCCTCTTTAGTATCGTCAGCGTCGGGCTTTCTATGGTCTTGGATTGAGGGAGATTCGATGGGGCTGAGGGTGCTGGTCGCCCCCGACAGCTACAAGGGGACCTTGACCGCCGAAGAAGCCGCCCAGGCGATAGCCCGTGGATTGATGGCAGAACTGAGGGGTTCCTCCATAGACCTCCTACCCCTGGGCGACGGCGGTGACGGCACCGTGGATGCCCTCGGTACGGCCCTCGATGGCGAGTTCCGAGAGGTAACGGTCACCGACCCTTTGGGCAAACCGGTTTGCGCTCGCTTCGCCGTGCTCCCGAGCGGCACTGCACTCTTGGAGATGGCCACGGCGTCCGGTCTGACCCTGGTTCCCCCGTCCCAACTGGATCCGTTTGAAGCCACGACGTTCGGAACAGGGGAGATGTTGCTCGAGGCCGGGAGGTCGTCGGGGGACATCGTCATGGGCATAGGTGGAAGCGCGACGGTCGACGGCGGTGTCGGGATGGCGCGAGCCATGGGAGCCCGGTTCCTGGCCGCCGACGGGCGCGAGATAACCGGGGGACCCCGGGATTATCCGGGGATCAGTCTCGTGGATTTTGGGGAAGTCACCCGCTGGAAGCGCGGCAAGAGGTTGCGCGTCATGTCCGATGTGGATAATCCTCTTTGTGGTCCGAGGGGAGCGGCCCGGGTATTCGGCCCCCAAAAGGGCGCGAGGGAAGAGGACATACCGCTGCTGGATTCTTCGCTTCGGCACCTGGGGCGCGTCTTGTCGACGGCATCGGGACGTCGGGTGCAGGATATCCCGGGGGCCGGGGCGGCGGGTGGGATGGGCGCCATGCTGGTGGGCATGCTGGATGCTGAATTACTGCCGGGGTCCAGCCTGGCCCTGGACCTGGTGGATTTTCGCGGTCGCCTGGATGAAGTAGACCTGGTGGTCACCGGCGAGGGCAGGTTGGATTCCCAAACCTCCGGGGGGAAATTACCCCTCGAGGTGGCTCGTCGCTCTCGGGCTGCCGGGGTGTTGGTGGCCGTGTTACCCGGATACCTGGATTTCCGAAGCGGGGAAGCAATGCCCCGGGAGTTCGACTACGTCCTGCCGTGCTTTGGCGGACCCGCGCCGGGAGGCGCTCCCCCGGTGGAGGAGGCCCGGGAAGCCTTGATCTTTGCGGCGCGTGAATTGGCTCGTACAGTACTTTGCGACGAACGACGTTTCGATGGAGGTAATAAGCCTTGACATCCGATCCCAGGGTTTTCGTCACCAGGAGAATCCCGAAAGAGGGCATTGACCTGTTATCCGAGGTAGCATCCGTGGAGGTCTGGCCCGACAGGTTGCCACCTCCCCGCGAGGAGTTGATTAAAGAGGCCGCGCGTTCCGACGGCCTCCTGACCCTCTTGACCGATCGCATAGACCAAGAACTCATGGACGCCGCGCCGAGGCTTCGTGTAGTCGCCAATTACGCGGTGGGATACGACAACATCGATGTCGAGTCGGCCACATCCAGGGGTATCTGGGTTACCAATACCCCGGGAGTATTGACCGAGGCAACCGCGGATTTTTCGTTCGCTCTCCTCCTCGCCGCGGCCCGAAGGGTCGTCGAAGGTGATCGGGCGACCCGGGGTGGACAGTGGCTGACCTGGGAACCCACCTACATGCTGGGCGCCGCTGTGCATGCGAAGACCCTGGGAATCGTGGGGATGGGCAGGATAGGCGAATCGGTGGCCCGACGGGCTCGCGGTTTTTCCATGGAAATACTCTACACTGACCCCAACTCCCGCCCGGATCTAGAGGTCGAACTGGGCATTCGCCAAGTTGAGCTGGACGAGCTCCTGTCGACATCGGATTTCATCAGCCTCCATGCCCCGCTCAACGATAACACCCGCGGGTTGATCGGTGAACGCGAGTTGCGAGTGGTCAAGCCCGGCGCCATCCTCATCAATACCGCCCGCGGCGAACTGGTCGACGAAGGAGCGTTGGTCCCCGCCCTGGAATCCGGCCCCCTGGGTGCGGCGGGCCTCGACGTCTACCGCACGGAACCCATCCCGGGTGACCATCCCCTCCTTCGCCTCGATAATGTCGTCCTGGCTCCCCATCTCGGGAGCGCGACGGTGGAGGCTCGCACGGCTATGGCGGAGGTAGCCGCCGGGAACCTGGTCTCAGTCCTCGGGGGAGGCCGCCCACAAACCCCCGTGAATGATCCTGGCGGAGAGGGGCAAGGATCGTAGAAATAGGGCTCGTGTGGCTACGCGATACGCGCCCCTCCCTACCGGGCGACCGATCAGGGATTGGGCGAGGGGACCCTTGGGGGATGTCGTAGAGGGTCGCCGCCGTTATCGCGCGCGAGCCGGATTGAGCCTTTACGATGTCGAAAAGATCGTCGGACGCCATTTCACCACGATAAGCGAGTACGAGCCGGGCGAACGGCACCCGGGCGTTCGCATCTTTCGGATCCATCGGAGGCATACAACGTGCCCCCGGGCCGCCCGGTGGCCGACATCGAACATTCCTCGGAGCCGGTATCCGAGGAAGTAATGGTAGTCCCGGTTTACCGCCCCTTGCACGGGTGAATCCTGCCCCATAAAGTGGAGGTAGCGAGCTGGTACGCTCGTGACTTGGATAGAGTAGATTGAGGTGATAGATTTGCGGACTAGGCTCTATCGTTCCCGGAGAAATAGGGTCATAGGTGGCGTTTGCGGCGGACTCGCGGAGTACTTCCACACCGATCCCGTGGCCATTCGCCTGGCCTGGTTATTGTTGGTGCTCCTCGGGGGTTCGGGAATACCGCTGTACATCCTGGCCTGGATAATAATGCCCGACGAGCGTTACGTACACGGTGCGGCTAGATCTCCAGGGCCGACTCGACAGTCCGATTCATGGGAGCCATCTCAGCCCACGGAACCCGCCACCCCATCCACAGCCGAAGTGTATCCCGATAGTCCCCTAGAGGAACCCGACCCGACGGATGTCGGCAGGAGAACTCGCCTTGGGGGAGCGGTCCTCATAGCCGTCGGCGCATACTTTCTGATCGATCGCCTGGTGTATTTCGACCTGTCGGCGTGGTGGCCGGTGCTTCTGATCCTCGGGGGAGTCGCGCTTCTTTTCACGAGTCGACAGGATTCCCAGGAATCCTCTCCCTCTGATTCTTCCCGCGGTACGGGGCCCGGGGCGCCTCCCGCCCCCGCCGCCGCCGAGAGCGAGGAATCTCCCGAGGAAACGGACGAGGAGGAGGCTCCACCCGGGGCCCCGAAGTGATTCGTCGGAGAACCCGGCATCGGCCCTCGTAAGGGGCGAAGCGGCAGTTAATCGGAGAGATGTGATCGAGTGGACACCGTGAAATTCGTCATAATAACCGGCCTTTCGGGGGCCGGCAAGAGCGTGGCCCTGCGCGCCATGGAGGATCTCGGTTACTTTTGCATCGATAACCTGCCGCCCGACCTCATACCGAGGTTCGCTCAATTGTTGGCCGCGCCGGAAAATCTCGTGGATAGGGTTGCGCTGGTCATAGATGTACGCGGAGGAGCATTCTTCGATCGCATTCGAGAGGCCCTAAAGGAGATAGAGGGTAGGGTTGCGGTGCTTTTCCTCGAAGCAGACGACTCGACGCTGATTCGTCGCTTCAAGGAAACCCGGCGCAGTCATCCCCTGGGATCCCAGGGTAGCATCGGCGATGTGCTCGATAGGGAGCGCTCGCTGTTGACGGGATTACGCCGGCGGGCTGATCACGTCGTGGACACCTCCGAGATGCAACCCACCGACCTGCGCAACAGGGTTTTCCAGGTCTTCGGGGACGGCGAGAGGGGTGTCGGTCCCTACGTTTCCGTCGTCTCCTTCGGATTCAAGCACGGCATCCCCTCCGATGCGGACCTGGTATTTGACGTACGTTTCCTCCCGAATCCACACTACGACGAGGACCTGAGGCCCCTGACGGGATTGAACGCGAGAGTGCGGGACTTCGTCGCATCATCTCCCCTCACCCAGGAGTTCTTCGCCAGGCTCATGGACCTACTGGATTTCCTGGTCCCCCATTACCGGGCCGAAGGTAAGACGCAGTTGGTCATAGCCATCGGTTGCACCGGCGGGCGGCACAGGTCCGTCGCCCTCGCGGGAATGCTCGGAGACGAGTTGAGGGACCGCTCCCTATCGGTGACGGTGGAGCACCGCGGGATCGATGCCGTCGCGGGGGCACCGGATTCCCCGGAAGCCGGGGAGGACGGGCCGTGAGCCGACGGAGGTCGGGCATGAATCGCGGTACCACCTCTTTCTCTCGCCGGGTGAGGGATGAGCTTAGCCAGACCCCCCTCCCCAGGGACGTATCCCTGGTCCGGGCCGAGCTATCCGGCGTACTCGAGGTGTCCCCCGGCGTTCGGCTTGCCGCCGCCGATGGGGAAGCGAGGGTTTCCACGGGACATCCCGGGGCCGCGAGGAGGATTTTCAACCTTTTCCGGGTGGCTACGGATCTCAAGGCCCGCCTGAGTGCGGGTCGGAGCAACCGATTCGATCGACGCCTGACCTTCGGAGTTACCCTCCCGCGCGGGATCTCCCCGGGCGACATCGATCCTCCCGAATCCGGAAACTCCCATCATCCTGAGCGGGTGAGGGCCTACCTGAGGGGAGCCTTCCTGATAGGTGGATCGATCAACGATCCTCGCTCTGGATATCACCTCGAGATTCGCTGCGCCTCGGAGGAGACGGCCAGGGGCGTCGAAGAATCCCTACGGGCGGCGGGCATTATCGGCTCATCGGCGCGTGGCGGAACGACGTACGTCAAGGATGCCGAATCCATAGCCGATTTCCTGCGCGTGGTCGGAGCCTCGCGATCGCTCCTTCGATTCGAGGATATCCGGGTCATGCGCGAGGTGAAAAACCGGGTCAATCGGCGGATCAACTTCGAGACCGCAAACATGAACAAGTCCATCGATGCCGCCCTTCGCCAGATACAGGATTCCGAGGAACTATCTCCCGAGGTTTTCGACAAGCTTTCGGCGAGAACCAGGGAAATCATGAGACTTCGCATCGACAACCCCGAGGCCAGTTTGCGGGAACTGGGGGAGATGGCCGATCCCCCCGTGACCAAGTCCACGGTGGAGTATCATTTTCGAAAAATCCGCCAACTGGTCGGACGTGGCGATCCGACTTAGATTGCGCCGGCCCCCGCCCACCCCTGCACTGGCCCGGGGCTTTTTCGCAGGAGCCCGTGGTCGGATGTCGAAGGTTCGAAAGGGTCCATACCGCGCTTCTCGCGCAGCCGCACCAAAGAACTCAGATCCGTACATCGGATCGGCGAGAGGGAGAGCAACCATCGAGAGAAACATCCCCGATGTTACCATCAGCCGATTGCCCGCCTACCTCCGCGTTCTGCACGAGCTTCAAAGCGAGGGAGAAACCATAGTGTCCTCGTCCAAGATGGGAACCCTGACAGGGTTCTCTTCCGAGCAGATACGCAAGGACCTGGCGTATTTTGGGGCGTTCGGTACCCGGGGGTTGGGTTACAACATAGAGCTCCTCGAAGATCGAATTTGCGAGATTCTCGGCCTCGATAGGCCGGTCCAGATGGCCCTGGTCGGCTGCGGAAATATCGGGCAGGCGCTGGTTAGGTACAGTCGCGAGGAACATCGCCACCTCGATATCCGATATCTTTTCGACGTTGACGAAGAATTGGTCGGACGGGAGATAGCCGGATTGCGGGTGATGCACTCCGACGATCTGGAGTCGGTGATATCGGAAAAGGGAATCCGATTGGCGGTCCTTGCCGTCCCCGCTTCGGCAGCCCGCGACGTGGGACAAAGGTTGGTAGATGCGGGCGTTAGGGCGATTCTCAACTTCGCTCCGATTCACCTGCCAGTTGCCCGGGAGGTCGTCGTGAGGACCGTGGACCTGACCTCCGAGCTCGAGAGCCTGGCGTACTACGCCCGCGACCCACGCCCCGACGACGAGGAGGGACCAGCGATCCCGTGAGCACCGTTTGGAGTAGGCTGGTATTTCAAATACAGACCATGACGGCACTGGATGTTCTCATCGCCGTCGTCGATGTCGTGCTCATCGCCTACATCATCTACAGGATTATCCTCCTCATCCGCGGTACCCGTGCGATCCATTTGGTCCAGGGCCTGCTGATCTTCCTCGTAGCGACCGTGGTCAGCGGCTGGTTCAACCTTTCGGCCATCAACTGGCTACTGGAGCAGGCGCAGCTTTCGCTCCTGGTCGCGATACCCATCGTTTTCCAGCCCGAGCTGAGAAGGGCATTGGAACACGTGGGCCGGGGTAGACTATTCGGGCCGGGTATCGCCGTCTTGGAACGTCACGATCTGGAGAGATTACTAAAGGACATGGGGCGAGCGCTGAAGACCATGTCCCGTAGCAAGGTCGGGGCACTTATAGTCCTCGAGCGCGAGACCGGCTTGGAGGACTTGGCCGAGACGGGTATACGGATCGACGGCCACGTCTCCTCGGAGTTCTTGGTCAACATCTTCATCCCCAACACTCCTTTGCACGACGGTGCCGTCATAATACGTGGCAACCGCGTGGTCGCGGCGGCGTGTTTTCTGCCCCTGACCGAAGCGGAAGTCGACCCCAAGATGGGGGGACGACACCGGGCCGCCCTGGGCATCACCGAGCAAACGGATGCGGTCGCCTTGATCGTGTCGGAGGAGAACGGAGCCATTTCCCTGGCTCGCGGTGGAAAACTCATAAGGAACCTCGATGACGAGACCGTCCAGGAGATGTTGGGTGAGCTATTGATTGTATCCGATAAGGGATCTATTCTATCTCACCTGAGTCCGTCGGGAGGTGGCGACGGTGAATAAACTCCTGTTCAACGATCGCGCAGTCCTCATACTATCCATCTTCGTCGCCCTGGTTCTTTGGGTCCAGGTGACCGGGGGCAGCGCCCGGGAAATCCAAAGGACCTTCACCGGTATACCCCTGGGCTGGCGGGACATCCCCGAGGGCCTGTCGGTGCTGGAGATGGAGCCCGCACAGGTGGACGTAGTTCTGCGGGGAGACAGGGAGATCATGCAGGATCTCAGCCGGGATGATTTCGTCGCAACGGTCAGCCTGGCGGGGGCCGAGGCCGGCGCCATAAACTACTTCGTGACGGTTTCCGTGCCGCGTGGCGTTCAGCTGGTCCAGGTCACGCCCCAGACGGTGACGGTGGATCTCGAGGTATCCGTGGAAGAAGTATTCTCCGTGAGCGTGAGCATGGACGGCGAGCCTGCTATGGAACTGGCGGAACCCGTGGTGGATCCACCCCAGGTGGTCATAGAGGGACCGGCCAGCCGCATAGGCGAGGTCTATAACGTCGTGGCCAGGGTTGATGTGGATGGTTTGGATCGCGAGCTGAGGGAACAGGTCATATGCACTCCCGTGGACATCCGGGGGGAGCCGGTTCGGGGTGTCCTGGTGACGCCGAGACAAATCGATATAGTCGTGCCGCTGGAGGCCACCCAGGTGACTAGGACCTTGCCCATTCGACCCGTCGTTTTCGGGAATCTTCCCGAAAACCTGGTACTGCGAGAAATAGTGGCGGACCCCTCGGAGATCGTGGTCACGGGCCCGGAGGCGCAGGTGGAGGATATGGAATACGTTGTAACATCTCCCGTCGATTTGGGAGAGCTGGCCGGGGAGATAGCCGACGAATTGAGTGAACCCGATGCCGCGGAGGCGGCCGACGAAGATGAGGACACCGAGGCCCTGGGGGTGGGTGACTACGTGCAGTTGGAAGTAGATGCCCGCGTGGAGGTTCCGGGGGGAACAAACTCGGGACAGATCCGTCTCGACCCCGAGGACGTGACGGTGAGTATCACGCTACAGGTAGTCGACCCCAGGTGATGGAGTTGGGGACGAAACGGGAGGGAATGCCATGTCGCCGAAGTTATTTGGAACCGATGGTGTAAGGGGAGTAGCCAACGTCGAGTTAACTCCTCGCCTGGTCTTCGACCTGGTGGGGGCCGCCGTCAGGTACTTCCGGGGGGGAGAGGACCACTTCGGGCCCCGGGCCAATCTCGCCGTCGGGCGGGATACCCGTAGATCGGGCGACATGCTCATGGGTTCCGTGGTCGCCGCCGCCACATCCTTCGGTATCGATGTTTCAGATCTCGGCGTGGTACCCACGCCCGCGGTCGCCCACGCAGCTTCGACGGACCCCGATTGCATCGGAGGCGTGGTTATAT
>SLGS01000064.1 GCA_007136565.1 Clostridia bacterium
CCGGACCCTCGACGAGATCTTGCCGATCTCCGTGGGAACCTCCGAGGTGGAGACACTCATCGCCGCATCCGATGCTGAAATCGACGATGCCGAAGCCCAGGCCGAAAGCCTCCTATCCTTTTTCTTCTCGCAGGGAGTGAAGGCGGGGGGGATTGACGCCTTCAGGGATCAGATTCGCGAGACATTCCAACGCTCCGAACTGCCGGACGATCTGGCGGAGTTCGTCGGGGAGGCGACTGCTACCCTCCTGGTACCGAACCTGCTCTACAACGCGGATGAAACCGAGAATCGCCGCCGCGGCGCCGCGGAGTCGGTGGAGCCCGTAATGATCTTGAAAGGGCAAGTCCTGGTTTCGGATGGAGAACTGATTTCCTCCGAGGACATGGTTCGGTTGAGGGATGCCGGTCTGCTGGCGGATGATCGCCCCTGGCGGATTTACCTCTCGTCCGTCGCTTACGCGCTATTGATCATAGGCCTCGGAGGAGTATATTTCTACCGGCTGGACCCCGACGTCATCTCCCTCGAGTCCCGCATGGTTCTCGTCGGCCTCGTTTTCGTGGCGACGCTATTCGTCGCTCGATTGGCGATGACAGTATCGCCCTTCCTGGTTCCCCTGGCGGCTGGCACCATATTGCTTGCGGTGCTCATGAATTCCAACACCGCGATATTCGCCGGGGTCATGATGTCGGTCGGATTGTTCTTGGTCTCCGGCGGCGATATGCAGGTGGTGTTGGTTGCTTCCGTCGGCGCGATCACGGCTGCCTTAGCGGCCACCAGGGTCGAAGACAGAAACGATCTAATGAGAGCCGGGGTCTTCACCTCGGTGGTGGGAATGGTCGCGCTGATCACCTACGCCTTCTACACCGGCGGTGCCACGATACGGGATCCCCTTCTTTGGAGAAGCATGCTGTGGACCGGTGGAAATGGTCTGCTTTCGGCCGTGGTGGCCATCGGGACCCTGCCTTTCCTCGAGACGCTCTTCGGGATCATAACCCCGGTGAAACTCGTGGAGTTGGCCAGCCCCACCCAACCGCTGTTGCGGCGCTTGCTGGAGGAGGCGCCCGGTACGTATCACCATAGCCTCATGGTGGCGAACATGGCCGAGGCGGCCGTCGAAGCCGTGGGCGGGGATCCGGTGCTGGCCCGCGTAGGAGCCTATTTCCACGATGTGGGTAAGGCTCGAAGGCCCTACTTCTTCGTCGAAAACCAATTCGGGGGTGAAAATCCCCACGATAAGTTGTCGCCCAACTTAAGCGCACTCATAGTCATCTCCCACGTCAAGGATGGCGTTGAGATGGCCAGGGATGCGGGGATGCCCGAGCCGGTGGTCGACTTCATCGCCACTCACCACGGCACCACCCTGACCGGTTATTTCTACTCCCGGGCCAAGGAACTGGCCGGGGGAGAAGCGGTTTCAGAAGAGGGATTCCGCTACCCGGGTCCGAGGCCGCAGAGCAAAGAGACCGCCGTCGTGATGCTCGCCGATGCGGTGGAGGCGACGGTTCGATCATTATCTCGCCCCACGCCCGATCGCATTCGAGCCGTGGTGCGGGATATAATACACGCGCGTCTCGAGGACGGGCAGCTGGATCGTTGTGACTTGACCCTCAAGGATCTGGATCGAGTGGGAGACGTATTTACCCAGGTTCTATCGGGGGCCTTCCACCGGCGAATCGAGTATCCCGAATCCGTGATCAAAGCCATGGCGGCCGAGGAAAAGGGGGAGGCCAAGCGTGGGGATGCAGATAAAGGTAAACCTTGAACATCCAGCGGATCCCATCATCGTTCCGGTAATCCGCAGCGTACTTCGAAGCCTCCTGCACACTGTTGCGGGGGAATATCCCGAACTGAACGATCGGGGGCAACTCAGCGTGGACATCACCCTGGTCGATGGCGAGACCATCCGAGAATTGAACGGGCGTTTTCGAGGGAAGGACGAGCTGACCGACGTGCTCGCATTCCCTCTACTGGACGCCCACCAGTCCGACGATCCGTTCTCGCCACCCTCTGCACAGGAGCCACGCGAACTCGGTGACGTCGTGATTTCCGTGCCCGTGGCGGACGAGGGGGCGAAGGCCCGGGGCGTCTCCCTGGTCCACGAGCTGGCCTTTCTGGCGTGTCACGGGACCCTGCACCTGCTCGGATGGGATCACCCCGATGACTCGTCCCTAGAATCCATGCATCAGATTTCCCTGGATGCCTTGGCGACGGTCCTGCCGGAGGATCCGGTGCTTGAACTTTGAAAGGAAGAGGGTGACGAACCTGAAATCGTCGATACGATCCTCTCTCCCCCGGGTACTGGCAATATCCGTGATTTCCATTCTCTTGCTTTGTGCCATCATCGTTCCTTTCGCCTGTGGCGGCGACGAGGAGGAACCGCCGGAGGAAGACCCCATCGAAGAGCCGCTGGAGCCGGAACCCGAGGAGGAAGAGGAAGAAGAGGAAGAAGAGGAAGGTCCCGCGGAGGGGGAAGGAGTAAACCCCCTGACCGGTCTTTATGCTCCAGAAGACTTGCTCGCACGAAGGATCCTAGGTGTCGTTATCGATAACTCCCCCCGGGCGCGGCCGCACCTCGGATTGACCGAGGCGGACGTGATAATCGAGATGTTGGTGGAGGGCGGGGCCACGCGATTCCTGGCTTTATACCTGCAAAATGATCCAGAGGTGGTCGGCCCGGTGCGAAGCGCTCGCCACTATTTCTTGAACCTACTGGAATCCATGGATGCCCTCTTGGTTCACTGCGGGGGCAGCCCACAGGCCTATCAAACCATCCGCGACGGTGGTTTGAAGACCCTCGACGATCTTCGGGGCGGGGGACAGTTTTTCCGACAACCTTCTCCGGGTGTTCCTTACGAACACACCCTATTCACGAGGATGCCCGAGAATCGGGAGCAGGTCATATCCCGGGAACTGGGGCGGGACGAACCTCCCGCGGCACCGTGGGCCTTTGCGGGACGGGTGGACCGTCCGGGGATCTCCGGGCAATCGGGACAGGAGATGACCGAGTTTCGGGTCAAGTTCCCCCCGGGCTATGACACCTACTCGACCTCGTACGTCTACGATGATGATGCCGACGTATACCTGAGAACCATGGGCGGTGAACCCCACGCCGATCGCGAATCGGGGGAAGAACTCAGTTTCTCCAACATCGTGATACTTTGGGCGCGAACCAACCGCATTCCCGGCGATACCGAGGGCAGGCTGAACATCGACTTGAAGGGATCCGGGGATGCCCTCATCGTGACGGGGGGTAAGGGCTATTCGGGATTTTGGTCCGCCGAGGATGGTTTCTCCCTGAGCGGGCCGAGGGATCGAGAGGTCAGGCTGACGCCGGGCAAGACTTGGATAGCCATAATACCCGAGGATACGGCGATTGAGGTGGAGGGATTGCAGCCGTGACCGAACGATCGAAGTGCCAAGAATTCAAATCGGGTTTCCTCGCCGTTATGGGGTACGCCAACGTGGGCAAATCCACCCTGGTTAATGCCCTGGTGGGCACCAAGGTGAGCATAGTTTCTCCCCGGGCGCAAACGACGCGCCATCGGATCATGGGGGTATTGCACCGTCCCAACGCACAGCTGGTATTCCTGGACACCCCGGGCATCCACGAGCCCAGGGATCGCCTGGGTGATCAAATGATCCGAGGTGCCCGGGGAGCCGTAGTGGATGTGGATGTGGTCCTCCTCGTGGTGGACTCCTCGCGGCCAGAGCCCGGCAAGGGTGATGCGCGGGCGGCGAAGATTTCCATCTCAAGTGGGGCGCCGACGCTGCTGGTGCTCAACAAGATCGATTTGATCCCACCGGAGGCTCGTCAGGATAGGATCGAACGTTACTCCGAACTGGGGGATTTCGACGCCGTAATCCCCATTTCGGCGATGAACGGGTGGAACCTGGACACCCTCCTGGATGAGATATTGGATCGGGTGCCCCCCGGAGGACCCAGGTATTTCCCCGAGGAGTCCGTCACCGACAGGCCCACCGCTTTCCTGGTGGGTGAGTTGGTTCGCGAAAAGATCCTGCACCTCACCAAGGAGGAAGTCCCCCATTCGACCGCCGTCGTGGTGAGGGAGGCCGAAGAACGGCCGGGCCCCGTCTACTACGTGGCGGCCGATATAGTCGTGGATAGGGCTTCTCAGAAGGGGATATTGATCGGAAGCGGTGGGAGCATGATCCGAAAAGTGGGGGAGGCGGCGCGGATCGAAGTCGAGGAGCTCCTGGGGATCAAGGTGTATCTCGACCTGTTCGTTCGGGTGGAGAAGGGCTGGCGAGATAATCCCAGCATGCTAAACGAATTGGGGCTTTCCGACGACCCGCGGGGGTACTGATGTCCGACGCCGGCTACGATGTCGAGGCCATCATCCTCTCGAGCAAACCCCTCGGTGAAAGGGATCGGTTGATCACCGCCATAACCCCCGATCGCGGTTTACTCCGCTTTGCGGCCCGGGGGACCCAGTCTCCCGGCAGTAAGCTGGCCCATGCGATCCTCCCGTTTTCGAGGGTGAGCCTGTCCCTTTGGAGGGGCAAGTCCCTGGATGGGCTCCGGGGTGGAGAAGTTGTGGAATCCCATCGTCCCCTGAGGGAGAGCCCGGATCTCCTGGCCCACGCCTACTGCATGGCGGAAGTGGGCAAGTTGATGGCCAGGGAAGGGGAGGCGGATCGCGCCCTCTACCTGCTGGTAGCCACGGCGGCGAACATGCTCGAGGGGCTCGATCCGGATCTCGTCCTGGCGTTTTACCTGGTTCGGGCCGTCAAGGTGGCCGGTCTGTTCCCCCAATTGGATGAGTGTGCGAGGTGTTCGAGACCGACCGAAGGCGGGTTCCTCTCCTTCGAGTCGGGCGCGGTCAGTTGTGGGGAGTGCCCCAGGGAACCGGGTTTCGGGGAGCGCCTATCTCCCGGCCTTCCATCCCTGGCGGTGGCGCTCCGCGATATACATCCCCGTCGCCTGGGGGAAGTGAAAGTGTCCCGGGAGATCGTGGTGGAACTTAGGGAACTCATGTTGGACTATCTCGAGCACCACGCAGGAAGATCGGTGAATTCGAGGCGATTTCTAGATATACTAGCTTAGACCAGTAGACCGCGGTCACTCGAGAGTTCGGAGGGATTACAGTGGATGATCTCAAGAAAGTGGACGAGCTCAGGGAACGTACGGGTGTCAGTTATCGCGAAGCCAAAGAAGCCCTGCAAAGATCTGACGGGGACTTGCTCGAGGCCTTGATCTACCTCGAGGAATGTGCCCGGGAGCGTCGCTGGGCCGAGCGGATCCACGTCAGCGGCGGCGAGTTGGTGGACAAGGTCAGGGACCTCATCCATGAAGGGAACGTGCGCCACGTCAAGATCCGCCACGACGACCGCACCCTCCTGGAGTTCCCGGTTACCGTAGGGGCCCTGGGAGCCCTGTTGTTGCCCACCCTGGCCGCACTGGGAGCAATTGCCGCCATGGTGACCGAATGCACGGTTATCGTGGAGCGCGGCCCCGGCACAGAGTTTACCGACGAAGGCGACTCCGATGATTCCTGCGAGGAGAATCGGGACTGACGTTGGATGCGATACCGCATCCGGGGTCGCGAAATTGCGCACGTTCCCCCAATATTTCCAGAGCCGGAAGGTGATGTCTGCATGCACATGACTTTTCAGGACGCCATCCTGAAATTGAACGAGTTTTGGCGTGACCGCGGCTGCCTGCTCGAGCAACCCTACGATGTGGAAAAGGGGGCCGGGACCATGCACCCGACTACCTTCTTCCGGTCGCTGGGTCCGGAGCCCTGGTCCGTGGCGTACACGGAGCCGTCGCGGAGGCCGGTGGACGGTCGCTACGGGGAGAATCCCGTTCGGCTGTACAGGCACTGGCAGTACCAGGTCATCATCAAACCCTCCCCCGAGGATATCCAGGAAGTCTACCTGGAAAGCCTCGGGGCCCTGGGCATCGACTTTTCCCGGCACGACGTCAGGTTTGTGGAGGATAACTGGGAGGCACCCACCCTCGGCGCCTGGGGGTTGGGGTGGGAGGTCTGGATCGATGCCATGGAGGTCACCCAATTCACGTTCTTTCAGCAGATGGGTGGCATGGAACTGTCCCCCATCGCCGTGGAGCTCACCTACGGACTGGAAAGGCTTACCGGGTTTCTCCAGGGAACCGAAAACGTCTTCGACCTGGATTGGAACGGTAAGATCAGTTACGGCGACGTTTTCCGCCGGGCTGAGTTCGAACATTCCAAGTATTCCTTCGAGGTAGCCGATGTCAACTACCTTTTCCAATCCTTCGACGCCTACGAGAGCGAGGCACATCGATGCCTGGAGGAGGACCTGGTCCTCCCGGCGTATGACCTCACCCTCAAGTGTTCCCACGTATTCAACCTCCTGGACAGCCGGGGTGCGCTCAGCGTAACGGAGCGCACCGGGTACATGGGTCGGGTCAGGAGACTCGCGCGACGGTGTGCGCGGGCCTACGTAGACCAGCGGGAGAACCAGGGATTTCCCCTGCTAGATGACCCCGGGGAGGTGGGATGAACATTGAGTACGGACCGAAAGATGGCCGTGTTGGAAGTCGGTACTTCAGAAATCCCGGCGGGTTATATACCTAGGGCAAAAGAGCAACTGTATTCACTCGTGCGCGAGGGCCTGGAGGCGTCGGGCTTGGCGTGTGGCGATCCCGTGGTTCTGGCGACACCCCGGCGGCTGGTGGTCTTTATCGGGGATATACCCCCCAGGGGTGAGGAGAGTGTCGAGGAGGTCCGGGGTCCTTCCGCCGAGGTCGCGTTTAGGGACGGAGAGCCGACCAAGGCAGCGGAGGGTTTCGCCCGTTCCCAGGGGGTATCCGTCGAGGATCTCGTGCTTCGAGATGAGGAAAAGGGCAGCTACGCCTACGCCCTGAAACGCGATCCCGGGGGCCCGGCGATGGACATCTTGGCCGGGCTCTTTACCGAGGCCGTTTCCGGCATCAATTTCCCGCGCACGATGAGGTGGGGGGAGGGAAAGCACTCCTTTGCACGACCGATCCGGTGGGTCCTGGCCCTACTCGGCGAAGACGTGATACCCGTGGAACTCGCCGGGGTGATGGCGGATCGCGAGTCCTTTGGACCCAGGTACAATCCTCGCACGGTGTCAGTACCCCGCGCGGCGGATTACCGAGCCCTGGTGGAAGAGACGGGAATAGTCCTCGACGAGCGCGACAGATTGGATGCCATAGAAGATGCCTGCCGCAAGATCGCGGGATCGGTGAACTGTAGCCCGGTACTGGATCCCGGGTTGCTGGAAGAAGTCTCCTATCTCGTGGAATACCCGACGGTTCTCCTCGGGGACATTCCCGATGAATTCATGCAGGTGCCGAGGATCGTCATCGAAACGGCGATGACCTCGCACCTTCGCTTCTTCCCCGTCGAAGATGAAAGCGGTGATCTGGCGCCGAAGTTCCTGTCCGTCATTAACGGGACCGAGACCATGATTACCACGGTCAGGCCCGGCAACGAGCTGGTGCTGAACTCGAGGCTGGCCGACGCCAGGTTCTTCTGGGAGGAAGACAGGCGACGCGACCTGGCGGAATACGCCCGGGAGCTGGACACCGTGGTCTTCCACGAGGGCCTCGGGAGCCTGGCCGATCGTACGGCCCGCATGGGGGAGATAGTACAAGCCCTATCCCGAAGCGGGCATCTCGATGATGACACCGCGGTTCACCTCGCCAGGGCGGTTCGGCTGGCCAAGGCGGATTTGCTGACCCTCATGGTGGGCGAGTTTCCCGATCTCCAGGGGCGCATCGGCGAAGAATACGCCAGGTACTCGGGGGAGCCCGAGCCGGTGTGCCGTGCCCTGGGCGAGCAGTACCTGCCCGCGGGATCCCGGGGAGCCATGCCCGAGACGGATGTCGGCACCTGGCTGGCCCTGGTGGACAAGGTGGATCATCTCGTCGGCGGTTTCCGCGCTTCGCTGGTGGGTACCGGGTCCGAGGATCCCTACGGCATGAGGAGGGCGGCTACGGGTATCCTGAGGATTCTCCACTCCATGGGTGATATCGGGTTGTCCAGCGTTATCGGACCGGCGACCGGGGCACACGGTGCCGGGGACGACGCCAATTTGCACTCGGACCTACTGGAGTATCTAACCCGCAGACTGGCCAGGATGATGGCGGATGAAGGCTTCGCTCCGGAAGTCATCTCCGGTGTCTTGGACCGTCGGTGGGATATCGTCAGTGACGTCTGGGATCGCGCCCTGCAGGTTTCCGATTTCCTCGGAGAGCCCGAGGCGGAGGACATGTTAACCGCCTGGCGCCGGTGCAGAAACCTCGGCCAAAAGGGAACTCCCCTCGAGGAGATCGTTCCCGAAGAATTCGAATCGGCGGAGGGTGTTGCGCTGGCACGGGCGTTTCTGGAATTCGAAGGGGAAGCGGAGGCACTCCTGGCTTCGGCCGACTACACGGGATTCTTCCGGCGGGCTTCCCGCCTGAGAAAACCCGTGGACGATTTCCTGGATTCCGTGATGGTCATGGTTCCCGACGAGGAGCTCAAGGAGAGAAGACTGGGGTTGCTGGCGAGGATCGATGAACTGATTTCTAAGCCCATGGAATGGGGTGAACTACCCGGATGATATCGGAAGACTCCGTCCCGGGTTACGTTTACGTTATCTCCGATTCGGTGGGGGATACGGCGGAATCCGTGGCCCGAGCGGCGATGAGCCAGTTCGAGGCGAATTCGGATCCCGGGGTGATTCGCCGTATTCCCTTCGTCAACACTCACGAGCGAGTGGAGGAGGCTGTTCGCCAGGTCAGCCGCGAGGGTGGTGGGTTGGTGATTTACACCCTGGTGGTTCCCGAGATCCGTGCCTACATGGAAGTCAACTGCCGGGCGGCCGAGATCCCGACGGTGGACCTGATGGGTCCGACCATGGACGCAATGGAGGATCTCCTGGGTCGAAAGCCGCGGCAAGAACCCGGCATCATCCACCGCATGGACGAGCAATATTTCCGCAGGGTGGCCGCGGTGGAGTTCGCGGTGAAGTACGACGACGGTAAGGACCCCAGGGGGTTCCTGTTGTCCGACGTAGTTCTCACGGGCGTATCCCGAACCTCCAAAACCCCGGTTTGCATGTACCTCGCACACCGGGAAAAGCGGGCGGCCAACTATCCCCTCACGCCGGAGATAACCCCGCCGCGCGAGCTATATCTCGTTCGGGATCGAATCATAGGTCTCACCATCTCGGCGGAGCAATTGCAGGACATACGCCGCGAGCGTATACGAAGGCTGGGGTTGAACTCGGGTTCGAGCTACGATGATCTGAAGCGGATACGCGAGGAGCTGGCCTACGCCAGGAATCTCTTCGATGAGTTGGAGTGTCCCGTGATCGACGTTACCCACAAGGCCGTCGAAGAGACGGCGACCACGGTCTTGGAAATGATGCGGAAGGGAGAGTGGAGTCGTGGGTGAGGACGACCGTCAGACAAAGTACATATACCGCTTCGAGGAGGGTTCCCGGGATATGCGCGGGCTCCTCGGGGGTAAGGGCGCCAACCTGGCCGAGATGACAACCATGGGACTCCCGGTCCCCCCGGGCTTCACCATCACCACCCTGGCCTCCGCCGAGTATCGTCGAGACGGAAAGATGCCCGAGAGCCTGCTTCGGGAAATCTGGGAGGCCATGTCGGATCTGGAGTCCGCCCGGGGGCGCGAGTTCGGGTCCAAGGACAATCCGCTGCTGGTCTCCGTTCGATCGGGAGCCCCGGTTTCTATGCCCGGGATGATGGATACCGTGTTGAATCTCGGTCTGAACACCGAGACCGTCCAGGGCTTGGCCCGGGCGACGGGGGACGAAAGGTTTGCACTGGACTGTCTTCGCCGATTCGTCCAGATGTTCGGCAACGTGGTCCGGGGGATTCCGACGGGGGATTTCGAGCGCATACTGGAATCCGCGCGCGAGGACGCTGGCGTCACCACCGATCACCGGCTGGGACCGGATGAGTTGGAACAGGTGATAGATAGATACCTGGATCTTTACCGCCGTCGAACCGGCGAGCCGTTCCCCGAGGATCCCAGGCACCAGCTCATCGAGGCGGTGGAGGCGGTATTCCGTTCCTGGGACAATCAGCGCGCCGTCGTCTATAGAAGGCATCAGGGTATTCCCGACGACGTGGGCACCGCCGTCAACGTGCAGTCGATGGTGTTCGGAAACCTAGGTAATGATGGCGGCACCGGTGTCCTCTTCACCCGGGATCCGGCCTCGGGAGATCCCCTACTTTACGGAGAGTACCTGCAAAACGCCCAGGGTGAAGACGTCGTGGCGGGATTGCGAACACCAAGGGCAATAGATGAAATGGCACAAACCATGCCCGACGTATACGAAGAGTTGAAAAGGCTCGCCGTGGTCCTGGAAGAACACTACGGCGACGTGCAGGATATCGAATTCACCGTCGAGGGCGGAGAACTCTTCGTCCTGCAAACCCGCACAGCCAAGAGAACGCCCGCCGCCGCGGTGAGGATCGCCCACGATATGGTGGTTGAGGGGGTGATCTCCCGCGAGGAGGCGATGATGAGGGTGAACCCGGAGGACCTTTCCGTTCTATTGCACCCCAGCATAGATCTCGCGGGGGAAGTTGACTCCGTCGGTCGCGGGCTCCCCGCCTCCCCGGGGGCGGCCAGCGGTAAGGTGGTATTCGATTCCGACGAGGCCGAGAGAATGGCCAACGACGGCGAACGGGTTCTCCTGGTTCGCCCCGAGACAACTCCCGACGACATCCACGGGATCGTCGGAGCCCAGGGCATCCTCACCAGCAGGGGCGGCATGACGTGCCACGCCGCCATCGTAGCTCGGGGAATGGGTAAACCCTGCATCGTGGGATGCGGGGAGTTAAAGATCGACCTCGCCCAGCAGAAGGCCTGGCTGGGTTCGCTGGAGTTGGAGCCCGGGGACCTGATAACCATCGATGGGACTACCGGTTCGGTGTTCGCGGGCGAGATGGAGCTGGTGGAACCCATTCTCACGAGTCACTTCAGGACTTTCCTGGAGTGGGCGGATGAGGTTCGCGTCCTCGGTGTCCGCGCCAACGCGGATACCCCGGTGGACGCCGCGGTGGCCCGGGACTTCGGCGCGGAGGGGATAGGTCTTTGCCGGACGGAGCACATGTTCATGGAACCCCGTCGCCTCAAGGCGGTGCAGAACATGATCATGGCCAACACCTCGGAGGAGCGCCGGGAGGCGTTGGCGGAGATACTGCCCCTGCAGCGCTCGGACTTCGTCGAACTCTTCGAGCAAATGCACGGGTTGCCGGTTACCATCCGCCTCTTGGACCCCCCGCTCCACGAGTTTCTCCCGGATGTCGCCCAACTCAAAGAGGAGATCCGGGAGATGCGCGCCTCCGGGGCGGGTTGGACTGCGCTCGCCGAGAAGGAAGAACTCCACAGCCGCGCGGTGGGCCTCCAGGAGAGTAACCCCATGCTGGGGCTTCGCGGCTGTCGGCTGGGGCTGACGCGGCCGGAGATTTATGAGATGCAGGTTCGCGCCATATTTGAGGCCATGATCCAGGTCAGGGAAGACGGGGTAGAGATACTCCCCGAAATAATGATCCCGCTGGTCAGCGACGTTCGGGAATATCGCGAGCTGGCCGCCATGGTGCGCCGCGTCGAAGAAGAGGTGGGATCGGTGGGGGATCACCTCGTCGGTACCATGATCGAGGTGCCCAGGGCGTGCATTACGGCCGGTGAAATCGCGGCGGAGGCCGAGTTCTTCTCCTTCGGAACGAATGATCTCACCCAGACGACGTTCGGTTTCAGCAGGGACGACGCCGAGGCCAAGTTCATGCATCATTACCTAACCGAGGGGCTTCTCGACGACAATCCCTTCGCGGTCCTCGACGAGGCCGGCGTCGGAGAACTGGTTAGGATGGGTGTGGACCGCGGCCGCAGCGAGCGCGGGGGGCTCAAGATCGGGATCTGCGGCGAGCACGGCGGCGATCCCAAGTCGATAGACTTCTGCCATCGCGTTGGGATGGATTACGTCAGCTGTTCGCCCTACAGGATACCGATCGCCCGACTGGCGGCCGCCAGGGCCGCCCTGGCCGATGCCGACAGAAGCGAATATCGTTAGACGGTGATGGGTCGATCGCCTCCGGGAGCCCCCTGCGTGTTGCAGGAAAAGGAGTTCCCGGAGGCGAAGCGTATTCGAGTAGAGGAGAGATCTCTTGCTGGGGCATCCTGCCCCAGTTATTTTTGACTCCGGACACTCGAGGCGAAGGGGGTGCGATGAGATTGAACGGCGACGGAGCCGTCGATCGCGTTCGAGAAGTGAGCGATTTGGTCGATGTGGTGTCCGATTACGTAACACTGCAAAGACGCGGCG
>SLGS01000145.1 GCA_007136565.1 Clostridia bacterium
GAGGGTCGTGGCGAATCCCAGGGCCGCACCGGCCACTCCGGCCGACGATGAGCCGACGAGCCTTCCGGTGCCCACGGATAGTTCGTTTACCGCCATTCCCAGGGGACGCCGACCCCTGCTCAGGGCGCCGGCCAGGAGGGTGATGTTGGCCACGGGCAGAAAGCCCGGTCCGGCCCCGGCGAGGGCACTCGCCACGACCAGGATAGCGGGAGATGACGTGAGGGAAATGGTGAGAAGCGATGCGGCGAGTATCGCCAGCCCCACGGCCGAAACCGTCCTAAAGCCTATGACCTCCCCGAGCCGGGCGGCGGAGAAACGACATAGGACTATCACCAGGCTCCTCAGCGTCAGCATCAAACCGAGGGCCGACGCACCGTATCCCAGGTCGGTGACGTGGAGGGGAAACAACGTGTCCAGCACGCCCCAGCTGGCGAAAGAAAACCACGTGCCGAACACGGCGAAGCGAAAGGTCGGCATACCGAACAACTCGAGGGCGCCGGACGTGGTGGCCCGCCCCACGGGTTGGTCCTCACCGCCATCCGTCCCGGTTTCATCCCCGGGCGCGAGGATTCGCAGCCGTTCCATGCCCAAAAGGCAAACCGCGGCGTATATGACGAAGATATATACGGAACCGATCCCGTCCATGAGAAAACCCGCCAACGGTGGACCGGCCAGGTAGCTCACCGCGTTGAGCCCCAGGGCGAAGGAAATCAGTTTACCGCCGCCCGTCCGCAGTGTGCCCCCCAGCTCCCCCAGGTACGAGGTCAGCGCTGGCCAGAACACCGCGTGACTGGCGCCGAAGAACATCTGTCCCGCGAACAGCCACGGGACGTCCGTGGCGAAGAAATAGGTAACGGAGGCGGCGATGCCAAACGCGAAGGAGAGGACGAATACGCCCCGCTCCCCGACCCGGCGAACCAGCATACCTCCGGGAATGCAAAGCAAGACGCCGAATACCGCTGGAAAAGCCATGAGAAAGCCAATGGTCGCCCCATCGGCACCCATGCTCCTGGCGTAAAGGGGCATAAGGGGGAAAACCAGGAACCACGCGAACCCCTGTATCGCCACCAACGCGAGGAGGACACGATATTCGGGGGCCCGTTCGCCTAATCCAAAGGAGAGGAAACCACCGGATCCATCGGTCATCGATCGCCCCAAGCTACCTCAATCCGCGCCTTCGGCCTCGGCCTTGATGGCCTGAAGCATCGAGTTGGCATTATCGCGGATCAGTTTGTTGATCAGTGGATCCAGGGCCGCGGCCAACATGGGCACCCCCAGGCTTGCATCGACGGTTAGGGAGATGCGGCAGCGACCGTCTTCCCCGGTGAACGTCCAATCGCCTTCGAAGGTCTTCAAGTCGCCCTCGATCTGGTGATAGCTGATCGCGAGGTTCTCGGGGTCGAAGTCCTCTCGTTCGATCCACTTGACGGGCTTACCCTGCAACCTGGCGACCCAGCGGGTCTTGGCCCAGGTCTCCCCCGCCTCGAGAACTGTTATCTCGTCGACGCTGGGCATGAAAGCCGGGAACTTCTCCATGTCGCTGGCGATGTCATAGCACTTCTCGGGGGAAGCATCCACGTCGATATGTGTTTCTACAAATGGCATAAGTGCAGTTCCTCCTAACCTAGTTCCGCGATGGTGGGGGCCAGATCCGCCATGACCTCTTCGAGGATGTCGAGGCCCCGTTCCAGGAGCCGTTCGTCGATGTTCAAAGGAGGTGCTATTCGCATGACGGTCCAATCCATCAGGCTGGGTATCACCAGGACTCCTCGGTCGAAGAGCTCCGAGAGAACCATCAACCCCCCGGAAGGGTTGGTGAAGGCCAGCCCCGTGAGCAGTCCGAGGCCACGCACCTCGGAGATAACCTCGGGATAACGCTCTCGAAGAGAATTCAACCTGTCGAGGACAATCCGTCCCCTGTCTCGCGCGGAATCCGCCAGCGCTTCATCCACGAGGACGTCCAGGGCAGCCATGGCAGCGGCCATGGAAACAGGGTTCCCCCCGGTGGTACTGGCGTGGACGTAGGGGTTCTCGTCGAATATGTCGAAAATGCGTGGTCTCGCCACGGTAGCGGCCACCGGCAAGATGCCTCCGCCGAGTCCCTTGGCGAGGGTTATCATATCCGGAACAACTCCCCAGTGTTCGCAGGCGAAGTTGGCTCCCGTGCGCCCCATGCCCGTCTGCACCTCGTCCAGGATGAGAAGGGCCCCGGCGTCATCGCAGATTTGGCGAACACCGGCGAGGTAGTCGTCGGAGGGAACGCGGGCACCGGCCTCTCCCTGCACCGGCTCTAGCACCACCGCGGCCGTATCCTCGTCAACCGCCGCGGCCATCGCCTCGAGGTCGTCGAAGGGAACGTGCTCCACGCCGTCGATCAGGGGGGAGAACAGATCCCGGTAACTGCCCTTCGCCGTCAACGAGAGCGCCCCCATGGTCTTACCGTGGTATCCACCCAAGGTGGCGACGTAGTTCTTCCGACCCGTCGCAGCCCGGGCCATCTTCATGGCGAATTCGTTCGCCTCGGCCCCGGTGGCGGAAAAGAAGCTCATCGATAGATCTCCGGGGAGCAGTTCGGCGAGCCGCTCGGCCACCGCGACCTCTCCGGGAGATATCATGGTCTTCGTCGATAACCCCATGCGGTCCAGGCAGGCCCGGACGGCATCCACGATCCGAGGGTGCCTGTGTCCCGCGTTCATCACGGCGTACCCGGCGCAAAAGTCGATGTACTCCTTGCCGGCGGTGTCGCGGACGGTCGATCCCTGCCCGTACCACTCGACGCTATCCATACCCAGGAGTCGATAAATCCTCGCCCTCCCGGGGTTGACGTATTTTTCCATCTTCTCGAGGATTTCCTCGGGCATCGGTCCTTCGGAATGTAGATCGTGGGTCATGTCTGTATGGAACCACCTTCCCGTCTGGCACTCGACACCAATTGTACTCCTCGCGCGCGAAAACCTCTAGCGCCGGCGACACGTCGTCAACCTGAATGATAGAATGGTCGGGATCAACCCGGTTCGACCGGGAAGAAGGAAAGGAGCCAACACGTGTCCGAATGCACACTATTATCGGGTAACGAAGCCATCGCGCTCGGGGCTCACCTGGCGGGGGTACATTTCGCCACAGGATACCCCGGAACACCGAGCACAGAAATCCTCGAAGCCCTGGCGCAGGGCGATTACGAAGCAGTAAGGGTCCAGTGGTCCATAAACGAAAAGGTTGCCCTGGAGGTCGGGATCGGGGCATCCCTCGCGGGGCGGCGCACCCTGGTCACCATGAAACACGTCGGAGTTAACGTCGCCGCGGACCCACTTATGACCCTGACCTACATGGGTGTCAAGGGGGGGCTCGTCCTCGTGACGGCGGACGATCCGGGCATGCACAGTTCCCAAAACGAGCAGGATAACCGAAACTACGCCCGGTTCGCCAAGATTCCCGTCCTCGAACCCTCGGACAGCCAGGAGGCCTGTGACATGATGAACACGGCCTTCGAGTTGTCCGAACGATTCGACACCCCGGTACTCCTGCGAACCACAACCCGCATTTCCCACTCCAAGACCCCGGTGACCCCGGGACAACGCACGGAATCCCCGGTAGAACCCGGATTCACCAAGGATCCCTCCAAGTCAGTGATGATTCCCGCATACGCGCGGGGACGGCGCCTAGTGGTGGAGGAGCGCTCCGGGCAGCTCGCGAAGCTCGCGGAGGAATCCGTCGATGCGCCACCGCACCTGTCGAGGGTGGAGATGCGATCCCCGGACGTCGGTATCATAACGGGCGGTATAGCGTACCAATACGTTCGGGAAGCTCTGCCCGACGCCAGCATCTTCAAGCTCGGCATGACCTATCCCCTGCCCATGGAAGCCATTCGGTCCTTCGCACAAATGGTCGATAGGCTATACGTGGTGGAGGAACTGGATCCCTTCTGGGAGACGGAGATATCGGCCGCCGGCATCGAGGTCACCCCCACGGGGTTGTCGAGCGTCGGGGAACTTGGTGCACCAGCCATACTGCAGACCATCGGAGCAGGAGACTCTATAGTGGGCGCCGAGCCGGCCGGAGGAATCCCGGTTCGCCCACCGGTCCTTTGCCCGGGATGCCCGCACCGAGGTGTGTTCTTCACCCTCCGCCGGGGAGGATACGCGGTCACCGGGGACATAGGATGCTACAGCCTGGGTGTCCTGCCGCCGCTGGAGGCCATGCACACGTGTATATGCATGGGAGCGAGCGTAGGTGCGGCCCAGGGGATCGAGAAGGCCCTGGGGGAAGACGCTCCCAACACCGTCGCCGTCATAGGCGATTCGACCTTCCTTCACTCGGGCATGACCGGGATCGCCGACGCCTTCTTCAACGGATCGAATATGACCACCCTGATCCTCGACAACTACACCACCGCCATGACCGGTCACCAGGGCAATCCCACCGCGGGATACGATGTATATCGGTCCGAGGCGCCCCGCCTCGAGTTCGAACCCCTGGTGCGCGGCCTCGGGGTCGACGATGTCGTGCGAGTCAATCCGTACGACATGCAGGCCCTCGAATCGGCGCTGAAATCCGCGCAAGAGACCCGCGGACCGTCGGTCATCATAGTCGAAGGGGCATGCGCGTTGCTACCGTGGGCAGAGCATTCCCCCCCGTATCGGGTTACCGACGAGTGCATCGGCTGCGGGATGTGCCTGCGTCTGGGGTGCCCCGCCCTGCGACGCAAGGGTACCGGCAAACGGGACCAGGTCCTCATCGCGGCGGATCTTTGCACCGGGTGCGGCTTGTGCGCCCAGGTTTGCCCGCAATCAGCCATCGTCACCGAGGGAGATGATCAATAATGCCGAGGATAGATGATGTGTTGGTCGTAGGCGTCGGCGGCCAGGGGATAATCCTCGCCACCGACGTGATAGCCGAGGTGTTCCTCAGGGCAGGATTCGACGCCAAGAAGTCGGAAGTTCACGGCATGGCCCAGCGGGGCGGATCCGTGGAGAGTCACGTTCGCCGCGGTGAGTCCGTTCACTCCCCCCTGATATCCCCGGGGCGGGTCCAGGTCTTGTTGGCCCTGGAGGGGCTCGAAGCCCTGCGCTACGCCCACACGCTGAATCCCCAGGGCACCATCATCTTCGATCCCCAAAGGATCCCTCCGCTGTCCGTGGCCACTGGAGCGCAGGAGTATCCCGATGATTTGACCGACCAACTGTCCCGTTACGCAGCGCAGGTTACGGAGGTGAAGGGCTACGAAATTGCATCGAAGCTTGGGAACGCTCGGGCGCAAAACTCGGTGCTCATGGGAGCCCTCGCCAGCCTGACGGAATTGCCCCGGGATCTCTGGTTGGAAGTCCTCGATTCTCGCGTACCCGCCAAGGCCGTCGAAGTGAACCGAAGGGCTTTCGAGCGGGGACTGGAGTCCATGTCCGAGAACCGCTGAAACGAAATCGGCCGCGCGATCCCAATCGCCGCGCGGCCGATTCGAACTCCCTCCTCCCGCCATCCCCCTCACCCTTCTGCCCTCGACTCATCTATTGTATAATATTGCACGTCATTGTATGGCGGGAATCCCAAGGCCCGGGGAGCGGGCCGGGAATACGGAGGTATCGCCCGATGAGTGATTCGAGGATCCTATTCAGGGACGTTCAAATCGTCGACGGAACCGGAGGACCCGCGTACCGGGGAAACGTGGTGGTTAGTGAAGGGGTAATTGCCGAAATCCGAGGGGGATCGGGGCGATCAGAAGACGAGATCATCGACGGTGAGGGGCTGACCCTCTCCCCCGGGTTCATCGATGTACATTCCCATCTCGATTTCACCGTGGAGGACAATCCCCACTGCGCCAACCTCGCGGCCCAGGGCATCACCCTGGCCGTCGCGGGCAACTGCGGGTACTCCGCGGGTCCCATCGGCGAAGAGATGGCCGAGTATCAGGAGACCCGAGGCCGCACCGCGAGCGTGGGATCCGTGGGGGACTGGTTCGCCCGAATATCCCGATCCGGGATCGGTATAAACGTGGCCAGTTACGTCGGACAGGGTAACTTGCGAGGGGATGTCATGGGCGTCGGCGCCTTGGGGCCACCGGACCCATCGCAGCTGGCTAAAATGCGTACCCTGCTCGCCGATGCCCTCCGGGAGGGCGCCTTCGGCCTCTCCACGGGGCGCGACTACGTTCCGGGGTGCTATTCCGAACCCGAGGAAATCACCCGCGTCGCCGCCGAGCTGGGAAATCATCCCGGGAGTTTCTACGTCAGTCACCTGCTCGATGAATCCGCCGGACTGGTGGAGGCGACCGAGGAGGCCTTGGAGATCGGGAAGGCCGCCGGGGTTCCGACTCTCTTGTCTCATCATAAGGCGGTCGTCCCGTCCAACCGCGGACTCACCAAGGAAAGCCTGGCTCTCGTGGACTCCGCCGTCGAAGCCGGCCTTGACGTGCGCCTAGACGCCTACCCGTACGATTTCTCGGCGACCATCCACCTGCTGGATATGCTGCCGACGCGCCTGACGAACCCGGGCGAGGAGGACGTGATGCGAACGCTTCGGGACGAAGAGCTGTTCGCGCCTGTGGCCCGGGATCTTCACGAGGGCTACCCGGGCTGGACCAGCGCCCTCGCAGATTTCGAGTGGGGTTACACGATACTGCAAAGTCCCGGGTTCCCGGAAATGGCTGGATTGACCGTGGGCGAAATTGCCACCAAGTGGAACGTCGATCCCGCCGAGGCGGTACGACAATTGGTACTGGCCGACGGCGGAACCGCCGTGTGTTCTCTGACCATGAGCGAAGAGGACGTTTCCCGGGTCCTGGCCCATCCCCTCACCGCCGTATGCACCGATAGTGCCGCCATGGATACACCCCGGGGTAACTTCCGTAGCTCCGTGCACCCCAGGAGTTACGGCACCTATCCCCGTTTCTTCGCGCGTTACGTCAGGGAGGAGAAACTCCTTTCCCTGGAGGAAGGCGTCCGACGCTGCAGCGGACTGCCGGCATCCTGGCTGGGACTCGACGACCGCGGAGTGATCAAACCGGGTGCCCGGGCGGATCTTGTATTGTTCGACCCCGAGGGTATATCCGACACAGCCACCCTGGAGAATCCCACCGGAGCACCCCGCGGGATTCGAATGGTCATGATCGACGGCCGTATCGCCGTAATGGACGGGCGAAACACGGGAATACTGGCGGGATCTGTAATCAAGCGATCGGATTCTGCGCGCTGATTGGAAGCCTTGGCGCACCCCGCGGTAGTCCGTTCCCGGATCCCCTCCGCGGGTGCGCCACGGGAATATCGATCAGAAATTCTCGAAGTTGATCTCGAAGAAAGAGCGCGGATGGGCGCACACGGGACAACGATCCGGGGGCATTTGACCCATCTGTATGCATCCGCAGTTTCGGCAGTGCCAACAGGACTCCTCGTCCCTCTCGAAAACCGATCCGCCATCGACCCTGTCCTTGAGGACCCGGAAGCGACGTTCGTGCTCCTGCTCGGCCTCGCCCACACCCCGGAAGAAGTCGGCGATATCCTCGAAGCCCTCTTCCCTGGCCACCCTCTCGAACTCGGGATACATCTCCGTGTGCTCGTAATTTTCTCCCTGGGCGGCCATCTCGAGATTCGCGGAGGTGTCCCCGATTTCACCTAGATATCGATACAAACGCTTGGCGTGCTGCTTCTCGTGTTCGGCGGCCTGTTCGAAGATGGCCGCGATTTGCTCGTAACCATCGCGGCGAGCCCTCTCGGCGAAGAAAGTGTACTTGTTCCGTGCCTGGGATTCACCGGCGAAAGCGGCGCGAAGATTCTCCTCAGTACGAGTTCCCTCGATGGATTTCAAATGCCGTCTCCTCACTTTCCTATGTGTTCCTCGAATGCGCTACCCATTTGCATTCGGAACGCAAACACCCCCGGAGGGGCTCGGGTGGACGCCACACCGGGGGCCTTTGGATCATTCTTCCTCGTTCTTCTTAAAGTGCTCATTACCCGAGGCCCCGCAGTTTGGACATGTCATGTCCTCGGGCAATCCCTCTTTCGCTTTACCGGGATCGAGATCTCCGAGGGGATCTCCCCCCTGGGGGTCGAAGTTGGTACCGCACGCAACGCACTGCCACATGGTAATCCTCCCCTCCTCTTGGTCTAACTTACCCGGGAAATTCTCCCGAAGGTTCACTCTGAGAGTTCTTCGAACTCGTCCTTGGACGCACCGCAGTCGGGGCAGACCCAATCGTCGGGTAGATCTTCGAAAGCGGTTCCGGGCTCGATTCCGCCGACGGGATCACCGACTTCTGGGTTATAGATGTAACCGCAAATTATGCATTCCCACTTGCTCACTTTTCCGCACTCCTCTCGTCCCAGCTGGTATCGACTACTCGACCTCCAGGTTAGTCTCGCCTTGCCACAGACCGTGGATATTGCAGTAGCTTAGGGCGAAGAGCTTACCCGAGGTTTCGAAGGACACCTTGGCCTCGACGAAAGGCTCGGCCTTGGGGAACGCACCGTCGTCGTCACCGGAACCATGTACGGAGAAACTATAGTCTCCGACCTCCACCGGGAACTGAGCTCCCTCGGCCTGGAAGAACAGTTTGATCCAGGCGATAAAGTGCTCAGGGGTGTTGGGATGTGCGATCTCGCGGCCGACGGAGACAGCGACGGTGGCGGGCTCGCCCGCGGAGACACTCGCCGGCACCTCGATTACGGGTACGTGCTTTTCCTTTTTCCAGTCGGCATCCTTGATGAGATCTGAAAGACCCAATCAAATCACTCCCAATTCATATTGGTATTTCGATATGTAATTACCCCATATTCCCCGAAGGTATCCTTCTTCAAGAGGAATTCATCAATGTTAAGCCAATTCCTTCTAGTGAGGTCGAACTATGGCAGCGAAATTCCGACAGAACCACCGGAGAGGGCGATGCAATTGCAGCGAGTGCATCTTATCGCAACCAGAAATCGTAAAGAAGGGGTTACCCGGGCCTTCGCGGCCCTGGCGCCCGAGAGCCTCGAGGGCAAACGAACCTTCGTCAAACCCAACTTCAATACCGCCGATCCCACCCCCGGCTCGACTCATAACGACACGCTGGAAGCCATCCTGGGTGAGATTAGATCTAGGGGCCCCGCGAGCCTCGGCCTCGGGGATCGAAGTGCCCCCGAGACAGCCGAAGTCCTCCGATCCAAGGGCATACACGACCTGGCCTCTCGCTATGATGCCACGGTGATAGACTTCGATGAGCTGGGAGACGATGGATGGGTATACTTCGGTCCCGAGGACAATCATTGGCCCGAAGGCTTCCACGTCGCCGGACCGGTGCTCGACACTGACTACCTGGTGTGGACCCCCTGCCTGAAAACACACCAGTTCGGCGGTGTATTCACCATGAGTCTCAAGCTCGCGGTGGGCGTGGTCCCAAAGCGCGGATACGAATACATGAGCCAACTCCACTCCTCACCCCATCAGCGGAGAATGATCGCCGAGATCAACGCCAAGTTCTCCCCGGATCTAGTAATCCTCGATGGAGTTCAGGCGTTCGTCGACGGAGGACCTGCCACGGGTGAGTTGGCCGACACCGGGGTATTCATCGCTGGATACGATCGGATCGCCGTGGATGCCGTGGGACTGGCGGTGCTCAAGAACGCCGGGACCAAGGATGAGATCGCCGACGTACCCATATTCGAACAGGAGCAGATGGCCCGCGCCGTCGAACTGGACCTTGGTATCACGGGTCCAGACGAGATCGAGATAACGGCGGAGGGTTCCGGGGGTGAGGAATTGGCCGCCAATCTCAGGGATATTCTGGCCCGGGGTTAGGTAGCAACTTTGCAGGGAAGCAGTATGATTGGAAAGAAGAATCCGACGGGGGCTCTTATGATATGGGTCCCCGTTTCCATCCCCGCCGAATCCCGCGGGGGTGAGACGATCCCGGGGGAAGCCATCCCATGAGATCCATTCTGCGAAGAGAATACGGCGCATTAAGAATTCCCCTGCTCGCCCTGGTGGTAGTGCTTTTGCTGGGGGGGGGCGCCGTGGCGTATTTCCTCCTTAGCCCTCCCGAGGATGAACCACCCCCCGCCGAACCGGGGGTGCGCGCCATCGTCGCCCAACCGGTGGATATTCTCGGCTGGGATCCCCATGATCACGGATGTACGATGACCGAGGCCGTACTGGTCAACGTTTTCGACTATCTAGTCTGGCGCACGCCCGGGGGGCAATTGGAACCATCCCTCGCCCTCGAATGGGAGAAACTCGACGATGTTACGTGGGAGTTTAGGCTACGGCCGGACGTCTATTGGCACGACGGAGAGCCTTTTGGAGCCGACGACGTGGTCTTCTCGTTGGAAAGGTTGGCGGCCCTCGGTACGGAGGGTGTAACCGCACGGTACCCCTATTTTCGGCGGATTGAATCGGTGACCGCCGTGGACGAGCTCAGCGTACACATCCGAACCGTTCACCCCGATTCCACTCTCCCCTCCCGCCTGTCCCGCACCGGAGCGGCGATTCTACCACATCACTACTTCAACGAGACCGATGTCGCGGCGGAAATGGAATCCCTATCCCGGGAAGACTTCTGGCAGTCCCCGGTGGGAACTGGTCCTTTCAGGATAGTCGCACATATCCCGGACGACCGCATAAGGCTGCAATCCTTCCCCGAGCATTGGCGGGGGCCGGCAGCCGTGAGGGACCTCACCTTCTTGGTTGTCCCGGACCCCTCGCAACGAGCACACTTGCTTCTCGAGGGCGAAGTGGATGTAGCGACGCACATCGGCTCGAGCGACTGGGTTTCGCTGGAATCTTCCGAGGGTGTCCGGCTGGTTCGTAGAATCGGCTCGCAGGCCGTTGTCTTGACCCTCTCAATGGAAGAGCGTCACCCTACACACCGAACCGAGATAAGGGAGGCCATCGATTTGGCCCTCGACAACCAATCCCTCGTAGACGACGTGTTCGCCGGCGCTGCGACGTCAACGCGAACCCGGGTTATCCCCGGGGCGATGGGATCTCACCCGGATCTATACAATTCCTATAGGTTCGACCCGGAGAGAGCCAGGCAATTGATAGTGGAACACACGTCGGAGGAGCAGCGCCAGGTCGGCCTGCTTTACTCCGAGGACGCCCACCCGGCTTTCCCGGATCTGGCCGAAGCGATGGCCGAAATGCTCGAGAATGTGGGACTACGCGTCGTGGTGGATGCCAAACCCCATTCGGAGTACTTCTCGATCTTGGGAACCAACTCTGCACCGGCACTTAGTCTCTCGGTGGAAGACGGCTGCGCCGCGGATTGTTCCGTGTCCTTCGAACACCTGGTGAACGACGATCTCTACCGACATCCCGGCGGATTCGAATGTCCCGAATTCGAAGAGATCTTTCTGCGCGCGTCGGCAAGCGGTGACAGGAATACCCGGGTCCGCGAGTACCGCCTGTTGGCGGAAATGGTGGCGGAAGCCAGACCCGAGATACCACTCTTTCACCTCCTGTCCAACCACGGAGTGGGTCGCGGAATAGACTGGAGTCCCAGGCCGGATGAGCTACTGTGGATGTGGCCGGCCGTGCGAACTCCCACGTTCGAGTGAGCACCGCGGTCCCTCAGGATCTCGGTTTTGCATGTACCAAGCGAAGAATTGGGGACGTACAAGATTGATACAAGGCATCCCTGCCCCCAACTAAATGCTTTGCAATCACCAAAGGCTCCTAACCGCAAGCAAGTGTAGCCTCGTCGCGGTAGAGTTCCCCTGGGTCTCAACCATAGGGGGACGTGAATCCCTCGACTCGGCCTGCCCGGACGGGTTATTGGAGTGGGGAGATCTCTTCGATGCGAACCGAAACCAACCGGACCCGTAAAAGGTGCAACGGCGCACTTTGCGAAGTGCCAGAACCCAGGGCTCGTTGCGATGAAGCGGAGACTCCGCACTCGCCATTCGCCAAACTACGAATCCTTGGTGCAGTCGTCCTCAATCGCACGACAGATTCCCCAGGAATCTCCGGGTTTCCCGAGCGATTTGCTCAGCCATATCGTAATGGATGTAATGTCCGGCCTCGAGACAAACGTGACGGGCGCGGTCAACATGGTCGACGAATTCCCTCAGAGCCTCGCCCCATCCCGGGACGCTCACGGATTGATCCCGGGATACGAAAAAAAGCATCGGGACGCCCTTTGGAATGCCGGCGTCGGCGACGGCCTTCCCGTTCTCGGAAAGATAGTTGATCTCGGAAAGCATCTCCTTGGTGAATGAACTCTTGTAAAAGAGCGCGAGATACGCTGCCTTTTCCGATGGGGTAAGATCCTCGGAGGTCATCATGGGCAAATGAGCGCCGATTTCGACTGCAGGGATGA
>SLGS01000085.1 GCA_007136565.1 Clostridia bacterium
AACATCGAAGTCCTGGCCCGGTTTCCGGTGGACATGGAACTGGCCAGGTCATACGCCCGGGGCGACCTGGTCGTGGACTTCTCCAGGGAGTGGCGCGACCGCTTCGCCGAGCTGGTCGACGAGGTTGCCTCGCGGGTGACGGGCGGTGAGACCTCTTGAGGCAGATGGTGATACTCAGCGGAAAGGGTGGAACCGGTAAGACCTCACTGACCGCCAGCTTCGCGCGGCTTTCGAGAGGAAAACTCGTGGTCGCCGACTGCGACGTCGACGCCCCGGACCTTCATTTCCTGTTGCAGCCTAAGATCCGCGAAACCCACGAGTTCCAATCCTCGAAACTGCCCGGGATAGACCACGATCTTTGCACCGAATGCGGCCTTTGCGTCGAGAACTGTCGCTTCGGGGCCATCGACGAAGACTTCTGCGTGGACGACATCGCCTGCGAGGGTTGCGGACTTTGCGCGCTGGTCTGCCCGGTGGATGCAATCACCATGAACCCCAAGGTATCGGGATACTGGTACCGCTCGGATACCGACGTGGGACCCATGATCCACGCGCGCCTGGACTTTGGAGAGGGTAACTCCGGGAAGCTGGTAGCCCGGGTCAAAGGGGAAGCAGCGCACACGGCCAGGGAGACCGGTCAAGAACTACTGTTGGTCGACGGCCCCCCGGGAACGGGATGTCCCGTCATCGCGGCCCTTTCCGGCGCCGACGAGGCCTTACTGGTCACCGAGCCCTCCTCGTCGGGGCTTCACGATCTCCGAAAGATTCTCGCCGTCTGCGGGCACTTCGGAGTCCCGGCGAGCATATGCATCAACCGACACGACATCTACCCCGAGTACACCGAGATCATCGAGCGAATGGCCGAAGACGAAGGCGTCCCCGTGATCGGACGGATTCCCTACGACGAGAACGTGACCTGGGCTCAACTCGCGGGCAAGGCCATCATCGAGTTCGACGACGGCCCCGCATCCACGGCGATACGGCGCATTTGGGCAGGGGTTTGCGCCAAGACGTAATGGACCGGCCCCGGGGACAGAAGCCGGAGCTCGGCGACCGCCCCTTGACATGCGGAGTATTTGGGATATGATCATACTAGGGTTATGGACATTATTTCATAACGGGAGGGCGATATGCCGAGACCACAAAAGAGAAGACTGATCGAGAACCTACCCGAGGCGGACTACTTCAAGCCCGCCGGAGTGCCCATGGCCGGGCTCGAGGAAGTCATCCTGAACATCGATGAACTAGAGGCCATACGCCTCAAGGATCACGAGGGCCTCAACCACGAGGAGTCCGCAGCACGCATGCAGGTCTCGAGGCCGACGTTTCACAGGATATTGCGGTCTGCCCACGGCAAGGTCGCCGAGGCATTGACGCAGGGCAAGGCCCTGAGGATCCAGGGCGGAAGCTATCGCATCGCCGGCAGGCACCAATGCCGGGCCTGCGGCCACACTTGGAGCGCGGCGACCGGGGATTCGAGCACTACGTGTCCCTCTTGCGACGGAGCAGACGTGGTATCGGGATTGACGAAGCCGAAGGGAAGGGGACGACACAGACACCGGGGGCCCGGTCGGGCCAGATAGGGGTGAACCCCTTTGGGTGAGTGGATGGATAAGGCCAGGACCAGGTTGCGCGAAGAGAATTACCGGCTCACCCGGCAAAGGGAAATCCTTTGCAGGGTTTTCATAGACAACCCGGGTCGCCATCTAACCGCGGAGGAAATCCGGGAGTACACCATCGGCACGGATCACCCACTGGGGCTGGCCACCGTTTACAGGACGCTTTCGATTCTCGAGGACGTGGGGTTGATCGGGCGAATCGATATGGGAGACGGCGTCGCCCGATACGAGTTCACGGGAGGGGATTTTCGGCCCCATTACCACCTGACGTGCCTCGAATGCGGATCTGTGACGGAAGTGGAATGGCCTGGGATAAAGGAAGTCGGTGATGTCCCCGGGATAGATGGTTTTGAGGTCACCGACCATTCACTGCTATTTTTCGGGATTTGCTCCCATTGCCGAAACCGGACCGAGGATGAACGCAACTCCAATTCCCGCGAGGGAGGTGACAGTTATGCCAAGAGGTGATTGCAGGGGACCCGACGGATACGGCCCGATGACGGGACGTAGCCTCGGTTACTGCGCTGGTTACCCTCATCCTGGATACGCGGCTCCCGCTCCCCCCATGGGAGGAGGAGGCTTCGGACGGGGTCGCGGCAGGGGTTATCGCCACATGTACTACGCCACCGGGCAGCCTGCCCCGGCTCGTACAGGTTACTACCCGACCCCATCCAGGGAGGAAGAGATCGAAGCCCTACGGGAATACGCCCGGGACCTACAGGAAGAAGTCAAGGCAGTGGAGGACCAGATAAACGAATTGGAAGCGGACGACGAAAAGGAATAACCTCGAGCCAACACGCGGCGCGGGGGATTGCGGCCGCAACCCCGCGCCGGTTCTCCGCAGCCCGCTTCCAAACCTGGACAATCGTGGGCCCGGGATCCGTCCCGGGCTTTCTCTTTTTTCTCGCGGACGATCCATCCAGATACCCTCGCCCGGGGGGGTTCCGAGGCTTGCACACCCATTATATCCGAACGGGGTCGGCGCACCACGCCCCCATCTCAACTACGGCGAGCGAGCCCGCAGACCCGGGACGCGAACACCGCGCCCCCTCGCGCCGGTAAACACGCCCCTCCGTCGACACACATCCATCATCCGCCCGGGGAAACGGTATCATGACCTACGAAAATGGGCACACCGTTTATCGCATGTGATTGGGGGGGAACCATTACAGTATCGTACGCGCATTTTCGGCATCGGAAATACGGAGGTGGTCGACGTGCTGGCTTTGGTCCTGGGGGGCGGAGCGGCGTGGGGCATATCCCACGTCGGCGTGATCGAGGTTCTCGAAGAGGAAGGTATCCCGATAGACCTGGTCGTGGGGACCAGCGTCGGCGCCATCATGGGCGGATTCTTCGCCGCCGGCGTCGGCAGCGACGGGATGAAGAAGTTGGCCGCCGAAATCGATTGGACGGACCTAGGGCGACTCACCGTTCCGCACATGGGTTTTGCCGACTCTTCGGCCATCGAAACGGTGATGGAAGAAATCATCGGAGCGGGTTGCACCTTCGAAGATCTGCAAATACCCCTAAAGATCGTGGCAACCAACGTAAACCGGGGGGAGCAGGTAAT
>SLGS01000213.1 GCA_007136565.1 Clostridia bacterium
CCTGGATCATGCCCTCGACGTCACCCGATCCGAAGCGGAGATATCCGTGTACCTATCGGACGACATGGATGTTGATGATGCCGGAGAAATTGCCGATGCCCTCGTGGTGGAGCCCGGGGTAACCCGGGTACGGGTCGTAAGCCCCGAAGAAACGATTGACAGGGTGGAAGCACTCATCGGATCCGATTTCGATATACTCGAGATCCTAGAAGGTTACAACCCCTTCACCGCATCCCTCGAGGTTGGAGTGGCCCCCGAGGAGGCCTCCGAGGTCGCCGATCGCGTGCGTGGTATGGCCGGTGTGGATCTCGTGCGCGACAACGAAGAAGTATTGGCGCCCCTGGTTTCTCTGACGGCAGTGGCTCGCTGGGTTGGTCTAGTGGCCACCGGCGCCGTCGGGCTGATCACGCTGATTCTTTCTTCCCACATAGTGAGGCTTGGTATCGCCGCGCGCAAAGAAGAGATCGAGACTCTTCGATTGCTGGGTGCGTCGGAGTGGTTTGTATCCATTCCTTTTCTCCTCGAAGGTGCATTACTCGGCTTCCTCGGTACCGTTGTATGCCTCGGGGCGGTATCCCTGGGTGGTCCCATGTTGCATGCTTCATTGAAAGCGTCGATACCCTTCATACCGTTGCTTCCCTGGTCAGAACTGCTCGCCATCTTCCTGCCGCCATCGCTCGGTTTGGGCTTGGTGGCCGGGACCTTGGGGGCCCTATCGGCCCTCAGGTCCAGTTGATGTCCGGGGCCTCGCGTCTACTGGATCGCGCGTCTTTGGTAAACCCCGGGTCAAGCTCTTCGGCACCCCAAGGTATTCTCCATCTCGGAAAGTGCCCACTCGTGGGCATGCGCGCTCGTCCCGGCCACGGCATTTTCGTGGACGTTTACCTCGTACGCTAGATTCCGGGCGCAGGCGGCGGTGTAAAGAATGCATATGTTCGTACACACACCACATAGATCTAGTTGGTCAATCCCTTCTTCCCTCAGAATCAAGTCCAACTCGGTTCCGAAGAACGCATCGTAGCGTCTCTTCGTCACAGAGTAATCCCCGTCTTGCATCGCCAGCTCCGGTATGAGGGATGCTCCATCCGTACTTTCAACGCAATGGGGTGGGAACATTCGGAATTCGAGATCATCGGGGCGATGCGAATCCCGAGCGAAGATCACGGGATCTTTGCGCGCCCGGGCATCCAAGATGAGCTCGCGTACCGCGGGGATGATATCACGCCCAGGTTGACCGAGGTAAAGCGTGCCCTCGGGAGACAGGAAATCGTTCAACATGTCTACTACTATCAGGGCTCTCTTGCGCGGGGACATTGGATCGCGCTCCTTTCGTGGGCGTAACTGGACTGCACGCGGTAGACCCTAGATTGAAGCCCGTTATGAACTCGGTACCGGCGTCCATAACAATCTGCATATCCTCCGCACTCGGGGAATAACCCCGGGTACTCTCGACTTGGATCGATGCATTATCTGACCATCCCGGCCCCCATTGGTTAGTTCTCGGGCCCTGTCCGCGGATCTTCGGGGACCCCTGGACCGATCGGGCGGGCCCAGGGGGCGCTCGGACAATCTCGTTGCCAATCGGTCCGCGTACCAAGACTCTTCCTTTCAGCAATACCATCCTTCGGCGCGCCTTATCTTCAAATCTTCGATGATTCGCTGTGGAACCCTATCTTGGATTTCGCGATGCCGGACCGCTGTCGTCAATGGGAGGGTGAGGTCGTCGGCCTGGCATCGATATTCGGCACGGTTTTACCTCAGTGTTCGCACCGCTGATGTGAAGCCATCCGTTTCATCGTGCTCGAGCATGGGCTTGCAACTCATCTGAATCACAAGGTTTGTTCTCGAGAGATTTGCGAGTTGGTTTCCCGGGCCGGTTCCCGAGATCATCGCAGTGCACTTGCGATGAAGGGGAAGCATCATCGGGAAACGAAATATTGATAGGGGATTCACCGAATGCGCTTTCGAAAGCTCGATCCACGATGCAAGAACAGGTGACCCGGATCCTCGGCAATTGGTGGAGGGCCGGGACACGGCGAATGATTTGCCCCACGTGGTTCACGATGGACAGGATGGGGTGGCGGGAATGAATCTATCTTGGTTTTCAAACAGAATAATGCTGGGTGTTTCGATCATAATCCTTCTCGTGATGGGGACCGCCGGGTATTCGTACTTCGAAGGCTTGGACTTCTTTGAAGCGTTTTACCTGCTTGTTATTTCCATTACCACCGTGGGATACGGTGATGTTCATCCCCTGACTTCGGCCGGGCGCACCCTAACGTTATTCGTGGTACCCGTGGGTTTGCTGCTCGTTTTTGGCTTGGGTGTATCCCTCGCCACGGAAAGGCTCGATGACCTCATTTTGCGGGGAGGTATGGGAAGATTGGAACGCAGGATAATGCGGTTGGAGAATCACTTCATCGTATGCGGTTACGGGCGATTGGGCAGGGAAATAGCCACGAATCTTCGTAAACTCGGTTGTCCGGTCGTCATCATCGACAAGGATCGCGAAAGATTATCGGAAATCGAAGATGGACTCTTCGTGGTCGGTGACGCACTCCGGGAAGAGGTCCTGGACAGGGCGGGCATCCACCGGGCTCGGGCGCTACTGGCGACCTTTTCCGAGGATACGATAAACGTCTACCTCGTCCTCGAGGCGCGGGAGGTTGCCCCGGAAATCGAGGTCATCTCCACGGCCTCAGATCGTGAAGCCACCAGGCGTCTCTACCTGGCCGGCGCCTCTAGGGTGGTATCGCCACAGGTCCTGGGTGCGGATATCATCGCCAAGAGCGCCTATAACCCTTCGGTTTATCAGTTGATGTCGGATGTTATGGCGGGAGCTAGTCCGTCCGATAACATCAGCCAGGTCGTGATCAACGCGGGTTCGCCCCTGGAGGGCAGACGACTCAGCGATTTTGGGAAAATGGGGGTGGATGTCAGGGTGATGCTGATTCGAACCGGCGATGAAACGGTGCTATCCCCGACGGGTAATGCCAAGCTCGAGTCGGGGTCCGTGCTGGTTGTCCTGGGCAAGGCCGAGGACATCCAGAATCTCGAGAGGATGGGTGTTGGCAAGCGCCCCTAGGGGCGCGATCGCTCGCCCCCAGGGGCCTCTTGGCTTGCAATTAGAAGGACTCCCCATTCATGAGTCCCATGAAGAGAATGGATGAGGTGTAGACGTCCA
>SLGS01000175.1 GCA_007136565.1 Clostridia bacterium
CGGTGGGCAACGTCCACGATGAATCTCGATAACCAGGGGTGTCCGCGATCCGAGAGCATGACGTTGGCTCCGTAGCCGAGCCTGCTATCGGTGGCCCTTTCGGGATCCATTCCCGGCGTGTCGGTTCCGAGAATCCCTTCAAGGACCAAGGCAACATCTATATCGCGCAACCGATTCATCGCAACCTTGATTCCTCTCTTGCCCACCTCTTCTTGGGAGATCCCGGCCAAGAGCACTTCGTTGGGATGATCGACGGTGCTCAAGGTCCGACCCAGTGCAGCCAGGAGCGCTACCCCGGCGCGATTGTCCCAGGCCTTTCCAAAGATACGCCTGCCATCGGCGGTCTTCTTGCACGATGGCCAAGGGGAAATGAAATTCCCGGGCCTGATGCCCCATTCGAGGGCGGTATCGCGGTCGTAGGCACCGACATCGACGAAGGGCTTGTGGCCCTCGCTCGCGGGATTTGCCGTTCCCCGCTCGGGCGATTGGGGATCGTAGGCAATGCCCAAGACCCCGGGAATATCGCCCCCGTCGCCGTGCACGACAACGGGATGAGACACCAGGGACTCCGTCGGCCATCGCCCCACCTGTCGAAATCTCAAGAACCCCGATTCATCAATGGACGTGACCATCATGCCTATCTCATCGATGTGAGCCTCAACGAGGATACGGGGGTTGGACTCCGTTCCGCCCTTGAACCCGTAAACGTTTCCCAGGAGATCCTGCTCGGTCTGCACGTGGGCCGAAAGATCTGATTTCAGCTTGGCCGAGATCGTCGTCGGTTCCATCCCGGACACCCCGACGACCAGGGAATATTCAGACAGCAAAGAGGAAATCGTTCGCTCATCCATGTCCTCACCTCATAATCAATCGTTAACGGGTATACCCCATCCCTGGGTGAACTCCGGGGCCTCCTCGCATCGTTTGCCAAGGTCATCTCTCATCCCGGGCCACCGGCGGGTTCGTCTCACCTTTTCGCTCGCGGCCCAACGACTAACCCATCCGCCGGTGGGGATTCTATCGGCCCCGCCGCGCGTCGTCGGAACCGAGCAAGCGATTTCACAAGTGGACAACTCCACCCCCGGGACCGACCCTCGGATGCCAGGATCGATCCCGGGGGAATTGGTCGGACCGGGATCTTCACCTCGGTCCCCTTCCACCTGCGGGATGCGGCGATGCTCGCGAACCTCCAACCACCGATGGGGATTCCCCACCTTGAACGGGAGCACCGATCGATGGGTCGGGCCTAGCCCTCCTTCGCCGGGTCGCCGCACATCCGCATTCGCCCCGTTGGACTAGACATCCATGTCGAGGAGCCTACCGGGGTTTGTCCTGGTAACACTGATAATATCTTCGTCCGGCAATCCCATGTCCATCAGGCAAGCGATGAACTCGCGCAAGCCTTCCACCGGTGTCGGTAGCGTGTATACACCGAAATCCGTTCCGATTACGAAGTTCTCAGCGCCGTGCTCTTTGATCTGCTCTGCGATCTTGGCAACCCCACCCGATGTCTCACCCTCGAGACCCTCGTCCATCGCGCGATACTTCTCCTCGACGTAGTAGTGGGTCTTGGGTATAGGGGTGGTATGCGTATGAGCAGCGAGCAGTCTCTCGATATAGGCTCCGGAGTCGATGGCTCTCTGCATCTCATCGGAAGTCATGTTCTCGGCGACGGCATTGGATACCAGGACTTTCTTGATACCGTATTCCTCGCTGAGCTCGATCAAGCGAAAGGCTTCCCTCGTCGATACGTGGCCGGTGACCAGATAGATCTCCGGATGATCGGCAATCAATTGCAGGATCTCTGCGAGTTCCTTGGTGGGTTCCTCATCGGGGATATGTATGCACTTGCTCAGCTCATCCTCGACGAACTCGGGGTAGGTCTCTTTTAGGGTAATCCACTTGCCGTCCTCCCAACGACCCTCCTTGCTCGCTTGATAGAGGGTCGAGTGGGCACCGAAACTGACGAACCGGGCTCCCGAGCCATAGTGGAGTGCGGTCTTGACGGCGCGTGGATTCATACCTCCGAACACTGTATTTAGGATGATTCCCCCGTGAACGTCTATGCCGTCCACGACCTGGTTGACCATCCACGCGGTGCCAACGGACATATTGAATACGTCCATGATCACCATGGCGCTCATGCCGGCGTCGCGAGCCTCTATGGCCGCCTTTATGGGATCCGTACTGCGGGGGCTACTCGCCAGGTGCGGACCGGGATGTACGTTGATATCGATGGCACCCCTGAGGAACTCCTGGCTCTTCCGCTTGGATCGCCCCGTCTGCCAATTTGCATTCATAACGGTAAACACCCTTTCCAAATCTCAACGGTTTCGCAGGACTTCAAGAATGGTCCAGTATTTCCGCGAGTACTTCCGAGGATAGCGAAGCGATCACCTCGCTCAGGAGTCGCTTGGCGAGGTGGAAATCCTCCATGTCCACCACGCCGACGTGGCTGTGTATGTAACGAGCGGGTACCCCGAGAACGAGGCACGGGCACCCCGACCCATCCTGGTGGATGAGCTCCGCGCTATTCGAGCCGTACGCAGCGGTGAGTTGATATCGAATGTCGTTATCCTGGGCGACCCGGATCACGTGCTCGAGCAAGCCCGGATGGGGAATCATTCCCGCATCGTGTACGATTATGTTCACCCCTCCGCCGAGCTCGCATTGTCGGCGCATCTCTTCGGGCATTGCGGGCAAGTCCGTAGCCAGTATGCCCTCCAGCACGAACGCCACATCGCATTGCAGGTCGTTTAGGGCTACACGCAGCCCCCTCTTCCCCACTTCCTCCTGGGAACTACCGAGGAATACGACCGAATTGGGAGGATCCAAGTGCCGTAGTTCGTCCATTGCGGCACACATCAATCCGACACCCACACGGTTGTCCCAGGCCTTACCGAAGAGTCGGCGGCCATCATGGCTAACGAAAGCCTGCATATCCGGTGTTACAAAGGTTCCCGGACGAATGCCCCAGGACTGAACTGCTTCCTTCGATGGAGCGCCAACGTCGATGAACAGGGCTTCCCCCTGTGGGGATGACATTTCGTCGCGGACATGGGGAGGTATCATCCCAATGACGCCCGCGATCTCTTCCCCGTCCGCGTGAACCCTTACTTGCTGGGCATTGAGCGCATTCTCGGGCCAACGCCCGATATTGCGAAAGCGCAGGAACC
>SLGS01000087.1 GCA_007136565.1 Clostridia bacterium
GGATGACCGACCTTCACGCCGTCGACATCGCCGAGGCGATAGAGGAAATTCACCCCGACGAAACCCAACTCCTCATCACCCTCTTGGCCATGATGAATGATCGCCAGGTGGCGGAGGTCCTCGAGGAGCTGAGTACCAGCGATCAGCTGCGCGTATCCGAGCACATGACCGATACGCGGCTGAGGAGCGTTATTCAATTCGTATCGCCCGACGAACTCGTGGACTTCTTGGGAATCCTCGAGGCGGACACCGTGCGGTTCCTCCTGAGCGCCCTACCCGATCGAAAGACCATTCAACGACTCATGGAGTACCCGGAGACCTCGGCCGGCGGTATCATGACCACCGACTACCTCTCCTTTCGGGGTAATCAATCCTGCGGGCAGGTACTGAATTTCTATCGACGCCTGGCGAGGGAAGTCGAGGCGGCCTACTACATATATATAACCGACGACGACGGGAGCCTCCTGGGGGTCGCATCCCTTCGCGACCTGGTGCTCGCCGATCCCAGCAGGGCCATCGCCGAGATAGCGCGAACCGAGGTCGTGACCGTAGGGGTCATGATGGACCAGGAGGAAGTCGCGCAGGTGATGACCCACTACGACTTCCTGGCCCTACCGGTCGTGGACGAGGAAAACCGTTTGCTCGGCGTGATTACCTTCGACGACATCATCGACGTCATCGAGCAAGAGGTATCCGAGGATATGGCGCGGATGGGCGGTGTCGAGCCCTCCGACGAACCCTACCTGAGCATGAGCGTCGGATCCGTCGTCCGCAGGAGGGTTTGGTGGCTCCTGGTCCTATTCCTGGCCCAGATGATAACCGGTAACATCCTGGATCACTTCCAAGACTACATCGAAGCCGTAGTGGCCCTGGCCTTCTTTATACCCCTCCTGATCGACACCGGCGGTAATGCCGGAGCGCAGGCGGCGAGTACCGTCATCCGTGCCATGGCGCTCGACGAAGTCGATCTCAGCCAGCTCGGGAAAGTGGTTTGGCGCGAAATGCGATCCGGACTGGTGCTGGGAGTGACCATGGCCTTCGTCGCCTTCTTCCAGGCCACGCTCCTGGGGGGTTCCACCATGCTCGGATACACGGTATCCGCCGCCCTGCTCATAATCGTGGTAATGGCGTCTGTCCTGGGTGGATTGCTGCCGCTATTGGCGCGACGGTTTGGACTGGATCCCGCCGCGGCCTCCGCGCCGGTGATAACCACGCTGGTCGACGGCACCGGACTCGTGGTCTACTTCATGGTAGCCCGCGCCTTCATGGGCCTATGACAGGGGACGGGGACCGGTTGTCGTCCAACCCCGGTCCCCGAGAACCGGAGGCCTGGGAATGCGCCGCCATGGAGTCTCAAGGGGTCTTGCGGGGGGTACCCCAAGGTCGAGTAGGTTTCCCGCTCACGGTGTCCGTCGGCTTCCCATCCGATACGAGGAGCGGGGGCCAATTTATTCCCAGGCGATATCGAATTCGCACGCATGGGCCACACTGCTCCCAGTACCCGGGCGGTTGATCGATCAGCGCGATGCGGCGCAATGATCGCCGAATACCCGCCTTCCCGCTACCCAGGTTTCCAGGACGGATATGGAGCGCAATTCCGTGGGATCCACGGAGAGAGGATCGGCGTCCAGCAAGACCAGATCTGCCAGGTATCCCGGCTCTAGGCGTCCCTTGTCATCTTGGGTGCCCTCCGATCTCGCAGCACCCCCCGAAAACAGCTCCATGGCTTCGGGAACCGACAGCTTCTCGTGGGGGAACCATCCGCCCTCGGGTCGCCCGTCGTCATCCACCCTGTTGACCGCCGCGTGAATACCCAGGATCGGGTCGGGCGGTTCGACGGGAGCATCGGAGCCACCCGCCACCGCCACCCCGGCGTCGAGCATCGATCTCCACGCGTAACTGGTCGCGGCGCGCTCGCGGCCGACGCGGGATTCGGCCCACGCCATGTCCGTGGCCACAAACCGCGGTTGCACGCAGGCGACTATCCCGGCGCGGTACATGGCTTCGAATTGCTCTGGGCGGGTGATCTGGCAGTGGATTATCCTGTCGGAGATGGACGGAGATTTGGAAGATCCCAGTAACTCCAGGGAGTCGTCGAGGGCAGCGTCACCGATGGCGTGTATAGCCACCTGCATACCCAGTCTACGCCCTAGGCGGATGTGCTCTCGCATCTCCTCCGGGGGAAGCACAAAGGTACCCCTGTTACCGGGATCGTCGGCGTAGTCCGAGGACATCAACGCCGTGCGCGCACCTAGGGATCCATCGGCGAAGAGTTTCAGGGCACCTATTCTAAGGAACTCATCCCCGCAGCCGGTACTCAGCCCCGCCTCTTCGATCTCGGGAAGTGCGGAAGGACCCAAATCGAGATACGCGCGGAGCGCGAGATCCGACCCGTCACCGAATTGCCGGAAGAGCTCCAACAAGGTGTTGACGTCGCTTCCCCCCTCGTTGGTCTGCACGGAAGTTATGCCGACGCTATGGCATTTTCGGATACCGGCCTCCAGGTGCTGACCGCGCTGCACCCGACCGGGCCGGGGAATGACCGATAGCACCGCATCCATGGCTCGCTCGTGAAGCAAACCGGTGATTCGCCCGTCCCGGTATCTTTCGAACCGCCCGCCCACGGGATCCGTCGCCGAAGTTCCTATGCCCGCTGCTCGAAGTGCTGCGGTATTCGCCACGGCGGCGTGACCGCAAGCCCGACGCAAGAAGACGGGTCTTTCCGGAGCCACGTCGTCGAGATCCTCCGCCGTGGGATATCGACGCTCTTCGAAGCGATCCTGGTCCCATCCCCTCCCGGTAATCCAGGCGCCCTCGGGAGCCTCGGCCGCCCCGGCGGCGACGCGTCGCCGCATCTGCTCGATGCCGGGGCAACCGGCCAGATCGACGGCGGAGAGGTTTTCCCCGAGGGAAGATAGGTGCAGGTGGGAATCGATAAATCCGGGGGCCAACGTGGCTCCCCCGGCGTCCAGTTCCAGGGCGCCAGCGCCCAACCGGTCCCGAACCTCCTGCGGCGAACCGATGGCCGCTATCCTTCCCCCGGACATCCCGAGGGATGCGGCCACGGTGTCCCTACCCAGGAATAACCTGCCGCCCGTTAGAATGACCGATTCCTCGGACCGATACACTTCAGTGCCCCCCCAGCGCTCTGGCTACGGCGGCTCGAGCCAATAC
>SLGS01000003.1 GCA_007136565.1 Clostridia bacterium
CGTCGAAACGGAGATTGAACTTTCCACCGAATTCCCTGGCGAGGCCATAGTTGAGAAGGGCGGCCTTCGCGTGACCGATGTGGAGGTATCCGTTGGGTTCCGGGGGGAAGCGGGTATGCACCCTGCCTTCGTTTTTCCCGGCGGCGACATCCTCGCTGATCATGTTGTAGATGAAATTGGACTTGGGATCCGATTCATTGCTCATGCTGAAATAGTCTCTCCTTCTCGGTTGCCCCTTGCAGGGACGATCTTTGCCCCGGGGCGAAGTCCTCCCGCAAACGGCGGTGAGGATGGGATGCGGAGAACGCGAGTTTCCTTGATACTACACAAAAAATGGGCGGAATGCACATCGGCGGATTACGGGTGGCTTCTCGATCGCGCGGGAATGCTCCCACCCTCGGTACCACCCCGGAGGCCGGGAAACGGGATCGCCCGGCCCCCGGGGTGGTCTGCGCATTCATCATCGGGTCGGGCAACGATAGTCCACGTAAATGGGGCTGCTCCAGGCCATCTCCCCGTCCTCTTGAAGCACCCTGACGTAGTACGAGTGTTCTCCATAATCCGCATCCTCGTCGCAGAAGGTGAACTCGACGTTATCCGGGCCCCTTTCGGCGGTATCCAGCTCCACCGAAACCCTACCCTCGATTCCACCGGCGTCGAGTTCCACGGGGGCCAAAGCGAGATCCGCCGGGGTGAAGGAGAAATCGATGGGGTCGCTTTCGAAGCGGAAAACGGATTCCTCGTTCCCCTCGAATTCCACGAGGATACCGTCGAGATCACCGCAGGTGATGGAGGTCCAGCGGATTTCTCCGGGTTCCACCGACGTTATGCCGTGCCGGGGATTGTCGAAGGCGAATTCTTCGGCGGATAGGAATTCACCGCCGTCCATCCGGAGGGATCCATCCCACACCAGGTGTCTTCCCCTGCTCTTGATCCTGGCTCCGCTCCACGCGATGCGAAGTCGATGGGGAAGGCGCGCGCCCGATCGGATCGCTCTATGGGAATAGGCGGTCCGGGTATTCTTGACCACTTCGACGGAATACAGTGGGGCGGTCCCCTTTACGCGCACGAACAGGGTCGGTTCGCGGGATGTGGCGAACTCTGACCCCATGGGGTGGCCTTCGCAGGTCACCGAGAGGAGGATGCGCTCGCCGGTGGTCGCGTAAGTCCTGCGGGACTTCAAGGCTTCCCATATTCCCTCCCTAGTCAGGGAGGTGGCGAAGATGCCCGCCAATCCTCCGCGAACCCCGAAGGAGGCGCTGGTGCCGTAGCTGGCCCCCGGTCTGCCCGTGTGGTCATCGCCGGCGCCGATGACACCGACTTTGTATCCCCGTTCCAGGGCCTCGTGCAGGAACCATTCGAAGCGCCCGTGCACCGAGGTGATTTCGATCACGGGCTCCAGCCCCGGGTCGTGCAGGTCGGGATTGGCGCGCCTACCACCGATGTGGGGGATGATGAGGGCTTCCTCGCCGCGAAGGGTATCGTACAACTCGGTGATGGGATATCGGTCCAGGTGTTCGTCGGACGTATCCCACACCTGCCAGTGGCTGGATCGATGCAAGGGTAGCCCCGTCTCCAGGTACAGGACGTTGTGATCCCCGCCCGCCGGGGTGTTCCCCGACCACTCGTACCCGGGGAAGGTGACGAAACGCCCGGGTTCATGGAATGCTTCGGTGCCCTCGATGATCTCCGCCCAATCCGCTTCGCCAATCTGGAAATCGTTGCCCTGGTGGGTGCACGCATCCACGCAACCCACGTCCCTCGCGAAAGCGAAGTATTCCTCCACGCTCCCCGTTCCAACCGTACTGTTGGTCTGCCCGTGGAGATCGGCCCAGTACAGCCTGTGTTGCGGTGCCCTTTCGAGACACTCGATGGGATTGCTGCGAGCGAAAAACCCGAGGGCTTCCTCGGTGGCAGAGATACGGAATTGCCCCGGGGCGACGGCTCTCAATCCGGATACCCGGTGCACCCCCCGTTCACCCGGACTCATCTCGATGGATCCGGGCATGCCTTCGACCGTATGATCTGTGAACAGGTGCACGCGTCCATCGTATCCGTCGGATGGATTCCCCCAGCTATCTTCGACCTTGACCGTTACCGAGAATTCCTCGTCCTCGACGACTTGCCCCGGGCCCACAACCACCAGGCGACTTGGTTTGCCTCCGCGGATCTCGATGGTGGGGGATGTCGGTACACGGACGAAGACGTCGGTTTCGAAGGATTCGACCAGGACCCGGAATTCAAAGGATGTCTCCCGGAAGCTTTGGGCGCGCGTTCCGGGACCGCCCCCGGACCTATCTCCGAAGGTGATGTCCACCCGATCGCCTTCCTCTAGCGATCCGTCCAGGACGTAGATGGTGGTTACGCGGAACCACGGTCGGTAGTGGGCCTTGGGCTCGAAAGCCGCCTCCAGGCGCGCCTCTCCGTCGGTGGTCACCGTCAGGTAATGCGGGGCCGAGGGATCTTCTACCTGGGGGATGGCCCAGTCGCTCGCGAGCCGCATAGCCACGCGAATCCTGCCCCCGTTGTCCACTCCGTACCGGCCCACCCGATAGCGGATGGTCCAGGTTCCCATTTGCCCGGCGTCGACGGGCGCGTCGGGAAGGATTTCCGCCCTGCCGTACCATTTCGCGGAATCGGGGGTGTCATCGGGAATGCGTTCCATGATCGCCCTCCTCGTGCGGCAATCGCCTATGTTCTGTGTCACGGTCTCGCCCGGGTACGACGGATCTCTCATCCCGGGAAGTCATATGCTTCGTAGATCTCTTCCAGGCTAACCCTTCGGCCCTCCCCGGCGGATCGGATGCAGGCGAAGACTACGGCGAGGGAGTTGAGGTGATCCCGGGCCGTCGAGGGCGCGGGAGTCTCGGGGGATCTCAGGGAGGCGGCGAATTCCCGGAGGAGCCCGAGGGTATCATCGTAGAAGGGTTCATCCGCGCTAACGCCGGGGACCGGCAGCAATTTCCCGCCCCCGCCGCCCCCGCCCTTTTCGTATTCGAAATCCGGGTCATCTCCCCGCATTCGCGCATATCCCAGGTTCGAGAATAGGCGCTCTTGCACGATTACACCCTCGGGGCAGTCGATCCGCCACTGGAACTGCATATCGTCCCACCCGCTGGTCCACGTCCCCATGTAGTTCACGTGGACGCCGTTA
>SLGS01000133.1 GCA_007136565.1 Clostridia bacterium
TGCTCGGCATCGATGAAGGCAGCGAATCCGCCGAACTTCTGGGCCTCGGCGGCCACGTGCAGTGCCACCGTCGTCTTGCCCGATGCTTCTGGACCGTAAATCTCCACCACTCTCCCACGGGGCAATCCACCGACCCCCAGGGCTATGTCCAGGGAAAGGCAACCGGTGGGTATCACCTCGACATCACGCATCGCGGCGGACTCACCCAGTTTCATTATCGATCCCTTGCCGAATTGGCGTTCGATTTGTGAAATGGCCATATCGAGAGCTTTATCCCGCTCCAAAGGGAACACCTCCTGTTGGTATAATATACCAATTTAATTCCCGGCGGGCTAGCCTCCCTGCAACGGCAGCCGTTCGAGAACCGTATAAGTTGGCCCACTCCGGGCCAAATCGCTGCGGATGAGCTGTATCTCGGCGACGGGATCCACTCCCCAACGCCGATCCGAATACTGCGATACCACGCTCGACACGTTCATGGCCCTGCCGCGAAACCGCCCCACCGTGATATGCGGGTGGAAGGGGCGTCTCTCCGGTGGATGTCCGAAACTCGAAGCGAACACATGGGAGATCTCGGCGGCCATGTCGGCGATCCTCCGGGCTCCACCCTTCACACCCGCCCAAAGCACCCGGGCGCTATCCGGAGAGGGAAAAGCTCCCGCTCCCTCGATGATCATTTCGAAGGCCGCCCTGGATTCCGCCACTCGAGCCAGGTCCTCGGCCATCGGCTGCACCAAGTCGGGATCGGTATCGCCTAAGAAACAAAGCGTTATGTGCCTTCGCCCCCTCTTGACCGGCCGAAATTCTCGGCCGAGTTCTCCCCTCGCGGCGTCGACCAATTCGTCCAATTGGGCGTCGGTATCGCGCTGCAAGTCGAGGGCTACGAATAGTCGATACATTTCTCCATACCCCCACCCCAAGTATCATCGAACAAACGTTCCCCGTCAAGGCAGTCCTGCTAAACGTCGCCGCAATCCCACCAGGGCGAAGACTGCGCTTCGTCTTCTAACCCCGGATCGATCCCCGCTGAAGAAGTGCCTCTCGCTGTCGGTACCCCACGGGCCACTGAAACCGAAGCAAACCGTTCCGACGGGCTTATCCTCGGTTCCCCCGCCTGGTCCGGCCACACCGGTCACGGCCACCGCCACGTCCGACCCCAACGCCTCACTAGCCCCACGGGCCATGGCGCGGGCCACCTCCTCGCTGACCGCGCCGTGATCTATCATGAGTTGCTTCGGAACCGATATCAGGGATTCCTTCGCCTCGTTGGAGTAGGGTACGACCCCTCCCTGGAAGTACTCGGACGAACCGGGAGTATCCGTCAACATGCGAGCGATGAGTCCACCCGTGCATGATTCGGCCGAGGAAAGGGTCAACCCCTTTTCGATCAACTCGCGTCCCAGGGAACCCGCCAGGCTGTCGTCATCGTAGCCGTATACGAATTCACCGATCCGGTCCAGGATCACTTCCAGGATCGGTACGAGCTTCTTCTCCGCCTCCTCGGGATCCTCGGCCCTGGTGGTCAGGCGCAATCTGACTGTACCGGCGTTGGAATACGTGCCGATGGTCGGATCCCGTTGCTCTTCTATGATATCGGCGAGGATGTTGGCCACCGTCGACTCACCTATCCCCGCGGTCAGAACGTCCCGGGAGTAGAGGCGCGAAACGGGTAAATGTCCTCGGGAGCGCAGGAGCGGGACCAACACATCGAAGAACATCGTTCGAAGCTCCCCCGGGGGTCCGGGTAGGCACGCAACGGCGGAAACGTCATCAGCCAGATAGAATCCCGGTGCCGTACCCCGTGAATTCTCCAGAGGGAACGCGCCCTCGGGTATCATGGCTTGGCTTTCGTTGTTGTGGGTCATCTCCACGCCACGGTTGCAAAAATATGTCTTGATGCTATCGAGGAGCTCGGGATCTACGACCAGGTTCCTGCCCCAGGCGGAGGCCACGGCCTCGCGGGTGATATCGTCGGCCGTCGGGCCGATTCCCCCGGTCACCAAGACCAGATCGACCCTATCTCGAGCCTGCTGGAGCGCGGATTCTAGTCGCCGATGGTTATCCCCCACCGTCACGTGGTGATACACGTCGATTCCCAGGAGGGCGCACTGGGATGAAAGGTATTGGGCATTGGTATTCAAAACTTCGCCCAAGAGGAGTTCAGTTCCGACTGCTATGATCTCGGCTTTCATCGGGTTCCCGGCACAAGGGATAGGCGCAGTTTCTTCGGGTCCACTTCGCCCCGCCGCCGGGAATTGACCTCTCCTTACCGCCCAGAATGGTGGCGTTCCACCGGGCTCACCCGGGACGAAAGACCAACGGGAGGAAACGGCATCGGATCACCGTATCCTCCCCTAGCATACCAAAGTCGGAGGGTAGGTGGATCCCCGAAGGGATCAATGTCGGGCATTAAGCCCCATCGACGACATGGCCCCAAAGATCGGTGGAGTCGGCCCCGTCGATGTGAATGGACAACCTCTCTCCCACCCGGACTTCCCCTGGTAACGGATCGTCGATAAATATGGCTCCGTCCACGTCGGGGGCCTGCCCCCGATGGCGGGCCAACCAACCATCATCCGTTCTGACATCCACCACGGCCTCGAGGGTTTCACCCACGAATCTCTGTTTCGCCCCGAAGGATGCTTCCTCCACCACAGTGCGGAGTCGGTTGGCCCGTTCGCTGGCCACCGAGGGCGATACGGCATCTTCCAGATCGGCCGCGGGAGTACCCTCCTCGGGGGAGAACACGAACACCGCGGAATCATCCAACTGGAGCTCGGATACCAAGTGCACCAACTCTTCGAAGTGTTCGTCCGTCTCCCCCGGGAAACCGACCATGAAGGTCGATCTCACCGCCACATCGGGAAAACGCCTGCGCAATTGCGTCAAGAAATCCCTGACGCGCCGGGGATCCTCGGGCCGTCCCATCGCTCGAAGGATGTCCGCCGACGCATGCTGCAGGGGAATGTCGAGGTACCCGCAGAGATTGTCGCGGGATCGGAGGACATCTACCAGCGACCAGTCCACGCCCTCCGGATGAGCGTACAGGATTCGGATCCAGGTGTCGGGGAACTCCGACGATAGCCGAAGGAGCAATTCCTCGAGACCCGCCGGGCTACCCGGATCCCTATACAGGGTGACA
>SLGS01000220.1 GCA_007136565.1 Clostridia bacterium
GTCATGCCGGCCCCTACCAGGACCCCCCATACGGGGTGACCCTCCATGGCCATGATAATGTTTTGAAAAGCGGGAAGGGTTCTCAGGGGTTGGACGGTTTCGCTCATGACGCTGAGACCCAAGAAGAGGATGCCAAATCCGAGAATGGATTGGCCGATGTTCTTGACAATCCTCCTGGAGAAGAAGAGATACATCATGGCGCCGATCCCGATGGCGGGTAGGCTGAAATCACCCAGGTTGAAGGCAATGAGCTGGGCCGTAATGGACGTACCGATGTTGGCTCCCATGATGACCCCGATGGCCTGGGGTAACGTCATCAATCCGGCGTTGGTTAATCCGACGACCATGACCGTGGTGGCGCTCGAAGATTGTATGGCAGCCGTTACCACCGCTCCGGTGATAACACCCATCAAGGGGTTGTTGGTGAGTTTTCCCAGTAATGCTCGAAGTCGCTCGCCGGCGGCCGCCTGGAGGCCATCGCTCATCAGGCGAATGCCGAACAGGAGCATCCCAAGGCCACCCAAGAAAGACAGGGGCATACCGATAGTCAAGAGGGTTTCCTCCTCCGCCCGATCGGGCTACACTCCCATAATGTGATATCCGGCGTCTACGTACAACACCTCTCCGGTAATTCCCGAGGACATATCCGAAAAAAGGAAGGTCGTAGCCCCGGCGACTTCTTCGGCCTCCACGTTTCGCTCCAGGGGTGCGACGTCCCGATGTTGCTTCAGCATCTCGCCGAATCCCGAAACGCCCCGGGCCGAGAGAGTGTTGATGGGCCCCGGGGAGACCGCGTTAACGCGGATCCCCAGGGCACCCAGGTCGGAGGCCAGGTATCGCACGGATGCCTCGAGGGATGCTTTGGCGACTCCCATGACGTTGTACCCGGGCACCACGCGTTCGGAGCCCAGGTAGGAGAGCGCGACGATGCTCGCCTTCTCCCGCATTAGGTGACGCCCCTCGCGAGCTACCTCCACCAGCGAATGGGCACTAACGCGCTGAGCGGTGGCAAAATCGTCCCAGGAGGTTTCGACGTAATCGGCGGCCAGCGCCTCCTTCGGAGCGAACGCCCAGGCGTGGAGGATAAAATCCAACTTCCCGAGGTCGCGTTCAACTTCCTCGAATAGACTCCGGACATCCCCGGGTACGGTCACATCGCAGGCGTATAGTCGAGCGGCCATATCTTCACCGTCGACCAGTTTCGAGACTCGCCTGGCAAACCGATCGTTCTGATACGTGATGGCCAAATCTGCACCGGCATCGTGCGCTGCCCGCGCCACGGCCCACGCGATGCTGTTGGCGTTGGCCACGCCAAGTATCAGCCCGTTCTTACCCTCGAGTAAACCTCGCACCATTCGCAACTCCCTCCGTTGGCGTCAGTGAGTCAGTGATGATAAGGCTCACCCCGGATTATCCTGTGAGCCCTATAAATCTGTTCCAAGATGATCACGGGTACCATCTCGTGGGGGAAGGTCATACGCGAAAGCGACAAGACGAGCGCGCAACGCCGTTTCACCTCGTCGGACAGTCCGTACGCCCCACCGATAAACCACACTATCTGAGAGTCGCCCCCGACTCCCCTATTCTTCAATAAAGCGGCGAGACCCTTCGAGGTGGACATCTTACCACCTTCGTCCAGGGCAACCCAATACCCGGTTCCGAGGCGATCGGCGGTGGCCAACAATGACTCGCCTTCCAACTCCCGGGCGCGCCCGGGATCCCTTCCGTCGGCCTCCGAAACGCTTACCAGCTTCGGACGAGAATATCCTTCGAGTCGCCGGAGATACTCTTCCGCCGCATCGCGAAAAAAGGGCCGGCTGAGCCGGCCCACGATCAGTAGCGTATGTCTCATCATCGGGGCATCTCCGTCAATTCGACTTCGACGACGAAGGTTTCCCCGCCTCGTACGACCTCTACCTCTACCACCTGCCCGGGTCGACAGTACTCCAGGAACATCAGCAGATCCACTACCCGGGATATTTCGGTTTCGTCCGCCCTAAGAATGACGTCACCCTGGCGCAAACCCGCTGCGTGGGCCGGACTGGGCGCGGATACCTGCTGCAAGAAGACGCCACTTTCGGGCACATCTATGTCGCGCGCAGCGGCCTCGGTGACCTCTGCCACCGTTATTCCCATCCAAGCCCGCACGACTTCGCCGTGTTCGATGAGCTCGTTGACGATCCTGACGACGGTATTGCTGGGTATGGCGAACCCCATTCCCTCGACCTCGGAGCTGGCGAACTTGAGTGTGTTGATTCCCACGATCTGTGCGCTGGAGTTCAATAAGGCTCCACCGCTGTTCCCGGGATTGATGCTGGCATCGGTCTGGACCAGTTGAAACACCCGCTGATGGGCGGCCTGTCCGTACATCGTCGCCCGGACGCCGGATACGACCCCGACGGTCACCGAACGCGCGAACTCGCGCCCCAGGGGATTACCGATGGCTATGGCCATCTGACCTATTTCGATGTCGTCGGAATCGGCAAACTCCAGGGGTTGTAGCTCCGCGGGGTCGACGCGGAGTACCGCCAAATCGGTCGGCGGGTCCTCGCCCACGATGGTAGCCTCGAGTTCCTTCCCGTCGTGGGTTTCGATGACGATATCCGAGGCATCTTCGATGACGTGATAATTGGTGACGATGTGCCCGTTATCGTCGATGACTACCCCGCTACCCTGGCCGTCCTGTTGGAAGACTCTGCCCCAAACGTCACGATACTCGCGGACGTTGATGACGGAGACCACCGAGGGTTCGGCGTTCCTCACGACGGCTTTGACCGCTTCCTCGAAATCAGAGGTTACCGCGGGAGGCGTCGGGACCGGGACGGCCGTTTCCCTATCGCCGGTTTCAGCTGGGGGTTCGATCCTCGATGCGGGCTCGGCTGTGGGCAGGACATCCATTTCCTGCATGAAGGGAATCAACTGCGGGATCAGGGCCACGACGAGTAAGGCCCCGATCACCGCACCGATCATGGCAACCCAAAAATGGGAGGTAGACGGTCCTCTGTTGGGACGTTGGTTCGGTTCGTGGCTTTGCACGGCTCACCCTCCTCAGACCGCGGCAGAGTATTCCCGTTTTTCCCGCGGTCGTACCAAACAAGATAACGCGAGGAGTTTAAGATGCTGTTAAGGCCACGCGAAGAATCAGTCCTGCCCGAGGTTAACGACCCGCGGCTCGTCATCCTTGCGATCATCGAATTCGCCGGGCGTGCGCTCGATCTTGGCTCCTATCGATCGCAGCTTCTCCTCGAGGTGCTCGTAGCCGCGCTCAACGTGTTCGACTCCACCCAGGTAGGTTCTACCCTGGGCCGCCAATCCGGCCACCACCAGCGAAGCCCCCGCGCGAAGATTGGTTGCCTGCACCGGCGCACCATTGAGCTGCTCCACGCCCTCAATTACCGCCGAACGCCCTTCGACGCGAATATTGGTACCCATTCTCTGGAGCTCATCTACGTGCTTGAACCTGGATTCGTAGACCCCTTCGGATATGACGCTGGTTCCCGAGGCCAGGCTGAGCAAAGACATCATGGGCGGCATGGCGTCCGTCGGGAATCCGGGATAGGGAAGGGTCTTGACCGTTATGGCGCGCGGGCGCTCGGGCGCGATGATGCGAATCCAATCACCGTTTTCTTCCACTATGATTCCCGCCTCGCGCAACTTGGCCGAGACCGAGTCCAGGTGTTTGGGTACCACGTTGACCAAGGTAACGTCACCGCGGGTCGCGGCCACAGCGATGGCGTAGGTCGCGGCCTCTATCTCGTCGGGGATAATGGCATGTCGAGCCGGCCGCAACTCTTTCACCCCGCGGATCTTGATGGTGTCGGTTCCGGCGCCCACCACCCGGGCGCCCATGGCGTTTAGAAAACTGGCTACATCCACGATGTGTGGCTCTTTGGCGCAATTCTCCAGGACGGTGGTGCCTTCCGCCAGCGTGGCCGCAAGCATTATGTTGATCGTAGCCCCGACGCTGGCGATATCCAGGTATATGTGGGTGCCGACCAGCGCATCCGCCTGGGCGACGACCTCTCCGTGATCTATGCTGACCTCGGCTCCCAGGGCGCGGAAGCCTTTGAGGTGTTGATCTATGGGCCGCTGCCCGATATCGCATCCGCCCGGCAGACCCACGCGCGCGTAGCGGAATCTCCCCAGGAGCGCTCCCAATAGGTAGTACGAAGCGCGGATCCGCTTCACCATGTCCATGGGGGCACCCTCGGGCCTCATGTTCGACGCGTCCACTTGCAGGACCCCTCCCGCGGGTCCGTCGACCTTGGCTCCAAGTCGGGCCAATATTTCGGTGTATGTACTCACGTCACCGATGGCGGGAAGGTTCTCCAGGGTGCTGGTACCGGCGGCCAGGATGCTTGCAGGCACGACGGCCACCGCCGAGTTCTTTCTGCCTCCGATGACTAGATCCCCGTTGAGCGGGTTTCCTCCGTGAATCAGTAATTCGGCCAAAGCCTTCTCTCCCTACCCTCGGGTTTGGTTGCTGTAAGGACCCCGGAATACGGGGATTCGGTGCGATTTAGTTAGCTACAAACCTTTTCAGCTGCTACAATTCCCCACTGGCAGGGTGATTCCCTGCCCCGTGGGGTCAGATGCCACTCGCTCGTCCGGGGCCGAACCCCCCTACAGAGGCCACTCCACGGCTCCCGTATAAGCATTCACGATAACAACCGTACCATCTTTGAACCGCAGTCGCCAAGCGGGATCCACTTCCCATTCCGGTGCATCACTCATACCCGCGTAATAGCCCAGCGCAACCTCGACCAGGGTGCCCTCGGGGACCAGCTGGGCGAGCCTTGGAAGGTTGGCACTTATCGCCGCGGAAGCCGAGAGGACCTGCGTGGGAGTCCCGACGTTTCCCCGGACATCGAACCACAATCTTTGGTACTCCGCGATGCCATCTTCCCCCACCCGAAGGATCACACCCCCGCCAAAAAGAGGGAGATCGCGGTGCTCTTGGCGATAGTTGATTTGGACCATCGCTCCATTGGAAATCGGAAGGCTGTAATCGTACTCCATTCCCGTCGGCCTCAGGGCAGGATGGGACAAGAACTCCTCCGCGATGGACTCGGCCTTCTCCGTGTCCATCTCTTCGCCCGGCGCCGTCGATCCACTGCGATACCTGATGGCTCCCGGTCCTCCCCTGATCAACAATACTTCGCCACTTCGGTAACCCCCGACTTCACCGCCTATGATGATTTCCTCGCCGGACGCCGCACCGAATAACGCGGCCCTGAGGGAATCCAGGTCCACTTCGGCCGGGGTCAGCCGCAAGCGATACAGTCGCGGGGTGTCCTCGGGGATCTCCGCCTCGGAGTTCAAGCCGAAATCGGCCAGGTCATCCAGCAGGGGCGCTTCGGGGTCCTGCCCCATGACGTAGGCCACCCCGTCGACACCCCTGGTGTTAATCCAAAGCTGATACCCGAGGAGGATGTTCCCCACCATGAAGAGGAGGATTAATATTGTCTTCGCCCTGGCCCAATCCATCCCGTCATCCTTTCGCTCGGGTCACCTTAGCACCGCGACAACTTCACCGGAGGTGGCATCGACCAGCACGCTCTTTTCCGCAAGTCGCAGGACCCAGGCCGGCCGCATTACCCGCTGTTCCCCGATCGCCTCGGCGGGATAATCCACCAGGTCGATCCGCCGAACGTAGTTTCCCGCGTCGAGACCCACCTCAACCAGGTGGTCCACGGCATTCTCCAGGGCGCTCAGCGGTGTTATACCCCGCGTCTCCTGGACGGTCCTACCCGGCGTCCAGGACCAAAGAATGGCCGACCTCACTCCGAAGGCGTCCACCTCGATCTCCAGGGGGTTGTCGGGATCGACCACCTGGGATCCACCGTAAGCTTGGGCGAACCGAAAACGATACCCGGCGACATCGATGCCACCCGCCTCCAGGTCGAAGGTGCCTCGCTCGGGAATGGCCTCGACTCCGGCCAAGACCAGGTCCTCGCTTCCGGCGGGCATCACGTTGCCGAGGAATCGCTTTGCGTCCTGTAGGGCATCCGCGGGCCCGGGCGCTTGGCGTTGGTCTTCGGAATCTTCATCGGGAACGTAAGTATATCTCACGCCTCCCCCCGGATCCACGTTAAGGGAGCGAAAACCGTCGGTGTGCGTCCTGGAGCCATCGGCATCGGGGTAGGAACGAGCCCTTTCGAAGTCTGGAAAGAACGCCGACGGCACGAAGGCCACGGGCCGAGAGGTGGATACCCGTACCCGAAGGTCCATCTCCGGAATCCCCACCAGGGGACGGACGGCCATTTCCCGCCAGGCACTCAGCAAGATCATCGATCGCCCCTCGTCGAATTCCCGTCCGAGGACGTTCGCGAGTTCCCAGGCGGCCGCCGCCTCACCACCGAACCCGTTGGCGCCCGGTACGGGAAAGCCGTCGTCCGCAGAAGCTTCTCCGAGGCCGGGGATGAGATCCCAATGGGCCACGTACCAGCCGTCATCCCCGCCGAAGTGCACCGACACGATCTCCTCCGACTCCCGGACCTGGACGAGCAGTCGGTCCACGGCGGCGTCCGCATCGACCGCATCCGCCCCCAGGGACTCCAGTAGCATTCCCAAGGGTATACCCCCGGCCAGGAATACGCTGGCCCCACCCACCTCGGCCTGCTCACGCAGGAGGCCATCGGATAACTGTCCATCTTCGAGATCGACGGAGCGCAGGTTCTCGGATCCGGCGAAACCGAGGAGTGTCCCCAGGGCTTCAGAAAGCTCGTCTAGGGCATCGCCCGGACCGATGGCGATGTGGCCCCGGGATCCATCGTGCAAAATGGCAGCGATGGGAGTGTATACGTCGAAAGTACGTCGTACCTGCCCCGGTTCGCGATCGGGGCCACCCGCCAACTCGGGGGGGAGGCTGGATAAAGGGGGAGACAGAGCCCACAAGGCGACGGTCAGGACCAGGGAGCCTGCGACCAAGAGGATCAATACGATGCTCTTCATCACCTCGAGGCGAGTGCTCATCCTGCCACCTCATCTTCGACTCCGTCGAGGGGCAAGAAGAACGTCATCCGAGTCCCCAGGCCTTCCCTGCTCTCAGCTCGCATTTCACCGCCGTGAGATTCTACTATCTCCCGCGCTATGGCCAGGCCGAGGCCCGTGCCCCCACTATCCCTGGCCCTTCCCTTCTCCACCCGATAGAAGCGTTCGAAAATCCTTTCTACATCGGCGGCGGGGATGCCGATTCCATCGTCCACGACCGCGACCCTGGCCCTCTGGCCCTCGCGGCCCCACACAACCCTGACCTGTCCCCCATCGGGGGTATAATCCACCGCATTGGTGATGAGATTGACCAATACTTGAAGTATCCTATCGCGATCGGCCCGCACCGGGGGTACGGGCGAACCCTCCCTGTAACCCAGGGATACGCCTTTCTCATCGGCCCTGGCCGCCAGCTTCCCGCAGGCTTCGTCGACTAGGTCCGGCAATTCCACCATCTCCTGGTGCCACTCCATCTTGCCAGAATCCATCAACGACAGATCCAACAGGTCGCGAACCATCCTGGTCATCCGGTCCGACTCGTCCAGGACAACCCCCAGGAACCTGTCGCGAACCTCATCATCATCGGCCGCTCCCCCGAGCAAGGTTTCGGTGTAGCTTTTGATCGTGGTTATCGGGGTCTTCAACTCGTGGGAAACGTTGGCGACGAATTCCTTTCGCCGCAGCTCTTCCTCTTCTTGCTCGGTAATGTCCTGGAATACCACCACCAGCCCCCTGGGATCCTTGGCGACCTCGTCGGGCAGCAGTGGGGCGATGTGCGAACGTATAACCCTGAAGGGAGATGATAGTTGGAAGCGAACGGTGACCTGTTCACCGTCCCGGAGGACCTCAGCTATCGGGGACTCCAGGGGTGCCTCCCGGAGCACTTCGCCGATGGGTCTGCCCATGACTTCATCGCCCGGTGCGTCCATCAGTTCCAGCGCCCGGGGATTGGCGAGCATGATCCGACCCTCCGAATCCAACGCCAACACGCCGTCGGCCATGTTCGTCAGGACTACCTCCAGCCGATGCTTCTCTTCTTCCATCTGGTAGAGGGTATTCCTCAAGCGTTCCGCCATGTAGTTGAACATGGCCGCGAGCCTACCGATTTCGTCCTCGGCCTCCACCTCTATGGGACGGGAGAAGTCGCCGCCGGCCATCTCCGCGGCGCGGCGCGTAATGGCACCCACGGGTCCAGTGACTGTTTCTGCCAGGGCGAAGGCAGCGACACCGGTTATCGCCAGGGCGAGGAGGGTTGCACCGAGAAGGATGGTTCTGACGTCGTGGAGGGTCTGGTAGGCTCCTCCCAGGGAAGCGTTCATGTAAAGGGCTCCGGCTATGGCCTCGCCGTGCATGACCGGCATGGCCAAAGACAGGACCGGATCCCTGTCGGCCCTCTCCCTAATCTGCTGGGCGGAGGGGTCTCCCGAAAGCGCCCGATCGATCTCGGGCAGAACTATTCGGCTGCCCATGAGGTTTTCCATCCCCGAACTCGCCGCGATGACGCGCGCATCCGTATCCAGGAGCAAGAGATCCAGGCCGGATTCTCGCCCGTAATCCCTAAGATAATCCGCCATGTGTTCCTCGTGGGCACCCTCGGCGAGATAGCGCTCCAGGAAGCTCGTCAGCAGGCGCGCCTGCCTCTCGGCATTACGCGTGTAATTGCCGACGTAATACTCCTCCAGGGAGCGTTCCAGGTACCAACCTATCAGCTGCATCGCCAATAGGATCAGGAGGAAGAATATGATGACGACCCTTGCCCTAAGCGAGCGGAACGGGCGAACCAGGCTCATCGGCGACATTTAATCATTCCCCGGACTCGCCCGTGAAGAGGTATCCGACTCCCCTTCGGGTGATGATCAGCTGGGGCTCCGAGGGATCCACCTCGATCTTCTCGCGCAAACGACGGATCGTCACGTCTACCGTCCTCACGTCGCCGAAGTAACTGTATCCCCACACGTCCTGCAACAATTGCTTGCGGGTAACCACCCGTCCCTCGCGCTCGGCAAGGTACAGAAGCAGCTGGTATTCTCGGCGGGTGAGGCCCGTATCCTCTCCATCGACGGTGACCAGGTAGAGATTCGTATCTATGGCGAGTCGCCCGTAGTCCATCACGCCGTCACGGGATTCGGCCCGCAGGGTTCCCGAGGCCCGTCGAAGCTGGGCGCGCACCCGGGCGAGTAGCTCCTTGGGGCTGAAGGGCTTGGTCACGTAGTCGTCGGCACCGACATCCAAGCCGCGAACCACATCCTCCTCGGAATCCCTCGCCGTTAGCATCAAAACGGGGACATCACTTTCCCGGCGCAACCCCTCGCAAATCTCGAGTCCATCTTTACCGGGGAGCATGATATCCAAGAGCACCAGGTCGGGTTCGAATGAAGTGATCGCCTCGGCGGCCTCGTCGCCATGGTATATCGCCGAAGTCTCATATCCCGCGTTCCTCAGGTTGTACTCCAGGATATCGGCGATGGCCTTTTCGTCTTCCACCACGAGTATCTTGCTGGGCATCTGCCATCCCTCCGAAATCGACAAAAGCTTCGACGTGAAACTAGAGTTTCTTGCCGGTAGCCCGCCAAACCTGCCCGCCGGAATCCAGATCCAAGCCCCAACGGATTATGTGGCGGAGAAGTACCCGGATTATCGCTAACACGGGCACCCCCAGGATCATCCCGGCGATCCCGGCCAGGGCCCCGCCCGCAGTCACCGAGAAGACGACCTCTAGGGGGTGCAGACCGGTCCTAGAACCTATGATGCGGGGCGCGAGCAATAGGCTTTCGATCTGTTGAATCAGGATGTAGGCTCCCGCCACCCATAATACCATGGTCGACGGATCAAAGGCGGCAATGATGAGAGCCGGTATGGCTCCTATGAACGGACCGAAGTACGGTATCAAGTTGGTCAGTCCGGCCGTCACACCGAGCAGCCAGTAGAACCTAATGCCCAGGATGGCCATGAATGTTCCCGAGACGAAGGCCACCAAGAGAGCAACTAACAGGTACCCTCGGATGAAGCCGGATAGGACAACATCGAGTTCACCGATTATCTCGCGACACTTCGGGCGAATGGTCCCGGGTACGACTCCCCAAAAGGCCTCCGCCAGCCGTGGACCGTCCCACATGAGGAACACCGCGACCAGGGGAGCGACCAGCAGGCTTATGACTCCACCCGCGAATCGAACTATGCCGCCGGGTGCCGAGGTTGCGAAGTCCACCAGCGCATCCCGCGCCGAAAGCGACATCCTGAAGATCGTCACGGTCACGGATCTTTCGACGTCCCTGGGAATATCGATACCCTCCACGGCCTCTAGCCAACCGGGAATGGCGACCTGGAGGCGATATATCCATAGGGGTACCAACGAGGCCAAGCGCGATATTTCGTCGGCGAGCACCGGTATGACCGTGACTCCCAAGATGGTCAGGGCTCCGAGGAATCCCGAGATTACGAGGATCACCGACGGCCGGCGCCCCATCCTCGTTCGACCCAATATTGCGACCACGGGTTCCAATGCATAGGCCATCACCCCACCCAAGAAGAAGGGCCAGAGGATAGAGTGGACCTTCAAAAGGAGCCAAACCGACCCGGCCGCGATGACGATCACCGCCGTAGGTCGCCAAACATTTCTCCCCGTGGCACTCAAACGCCTCCACCCCCCTACCGGTTACGATTATACTGAGTGTAAACCGTACCCTCGAGCAATCCAAGGTCGGGCATTCAATGCCCGCCGACTGGGTAAAGGATAAGAGAAGGATGGCATCGAAAATACCACTCGTCGTCGCTTAAAGTAATGGAGGGATAGATTATGCAACGATACTGGATACCCGAATTGAAACCCGGCATCCACTTCGTGGGTTCGCGCGATTGGGATCGACGGATGTTCGACGCCCTGGTTCCACTGCCCGAAGGCACCAGCTACAACTCCTACCTCGTAATCGGAGATGACGCCGTCGCCCTGGTGGATACGGTCAACCCGGGCTTCGAAGAGGAACTCCTCGCCAAGCTGGAGGAATTGCTCGGTGACCGGGATGTCGATTACATCGTGATGAATCACGCTGAGCCCGATCACGCCGGCGGAATCCCGGCCGTCAGGAACAGGTACCCGAATGCCAGAGTGCTGGCCACCGCCCGCGGGGTAGAAATGGCAAAGATATACTTCGATGTTCCCGACGATAGGTCCCAGGCCGTCGCCGACGGGGATACCGTCGAACTCGGTGGCAAGACCCTGCGCTTCATCGAGGCTCCCATGCTCCACTGGCCCGAGACCATGTTTACCTACGTGGAAGAAGACCGCCTGCTTATGACGTGCGACTTTTTCGGAAGCCACACGGCGGCGGGACTTTACTCCGACGAGGACGATGATCTCATACCCAGGCTCCAGCGCTACTTCGGGGAAATAATGATGCCGTATCGACGGATGGGGCAAAGGGCCCTGGGCAAGATCGAGGACCTCGAGATCGACTTGATCGGACCGAGCCACGGTCCCCTCCACCGGGAGATCGAGCCCGTGCTTGAACCGTACCGGCGCTGGACCGCGGGCGAACTGGCCGAAAAGGTCCTGATAGCCTACGTAAGCATGTGGGGATCCACCCGCGATATGGCGCACCAGATGGCTCAGAGCCTAGGAGACCGGGGCGTCGAGGTCAAACTCTACGACGTCCTCACAACCGATACCGCCGAGATCGCCCGGGACCTGGTGGATGCCAGCGCCATTGTACTGGGTGCACCGACGGTATTGGCCGGGATGCACCCGGTCGGGGTTAACGCGGCTAACCTGGTGCGAGCGCTGCGTCCGCCCGCCCGCTACGCCGCGGTCCTATCGTCCCACGGATGGAGTGGCGGCGCCATGAAACAGGTGGAAGAGGTTCTCGGCGGCACGGACCTCGAGATGGTCGGCTACATAGACGTCAAGGGTCCTGCGACGGCCGAAACCCTCGAAGACGTGGACTCCCTGGCCGCGGATCTCGCCGAGCGAATAAAGTCCTAACGGGTCGAGTTGCGACGTTGGGTCACGATTAGTCCGACCGCAACTGCCGCCAGGATCAACCGCCGCAAGACGAGATGATCCGGGACGAGGAAACCCAGGCCGA
>SLGS01000074.1 GCA_007136565.1 Clostridia bacterium
ACCTAGAAGAAGAGGATTGGGATTACCAGGTCGACGTCCAGCTGCGCGGGGCCTTCCTGATGGCCAGGGCCGCCGGTCGCATAATGATAGACCAGGGCAGGGGTGGGCGCATCGTCAACATCGGGTCGACGTCGTCCGCGGTGGCGCGTTTCCACTCCGGACCGCACTCCGCCTCCAAGGCCGGTATCATAATGCTGACCCGGGTGTTGGCCCTGGAGCTTGGACCCCACGGCATCACCGCCAACGTTGTGGCCCCGGGACTGACGGACATCCGGGACATATCCCACCACGGATCGTCCACCGACGACTACATCGCGAACTTCGTCAGAGAGGTTCCCATCGGCAGGCTCGGGCGCCCAGAAGAGATCGCCGAGGCCGTCATGTACATGTGCTCCGATGGCGCGGCGTTCACCACGGGGCAGATCATATACATCGATGGTGGCTACAGCTCGGGCAAGATCGGCGTGCAGGGTACGCACACCCGATCCGTCACGCCGAAACCCGAAGGACAATGAGCTCGTCGCCCGTCGCTCGACAAACGCGGGGCCTGGTGCTTGTCAATTTGAACCTCGTGGATGTCGTGGGCAAGCGCGTACTGCCGGACCACGTGGTCGTCATCGAAGATGATGCCATCGCCCGAGTCGGGCCCCGGTCGGATTTTGGTAGCTGCATTTCCTCGGTCGGGTGCGAGCGGCTGGACCTGGGGGGAAACTACCTGGTTCCGGGGATATCCGACGTCCACGTTCATCTCCTCTCGTCCTTCGCCGAAGACTTCGGGGGGAAGGATGCCCTGGAGGCGCAACCGCCCGCGATACAGGCGCACCTGGCGTCCCTGCAGGCTCGACGGGCCCTGGATTCTGGCATCACTCTCTTGCGCGCCGTGGGAGAATCGTCCTACCAGGATGTGGCCCTCAAGCACGCCGTGACGCGGGGTTGGACCATCGGCCCCCAGGTGGTGACGTCGGGTCACATCATCATCAGGACCGCGGGTCACGGCAGTGGGTCGTCGACGTGCACCGAGGTCGACGGGCCCTGGGAGATGTTGCGGGCCGTGAGGGAAGAGGCCCGAAACGATGTCGATTTCGTAAAGCTCATGGGCACCGGCGGTGTGGCGTCCTTTAGGGACCCGCACAATGTACCCCAGTTCCTGGACGAGGAACTGGTGATGGCGGTGAAAGCCGCCGGGGGCCTGGGCAAGCCCGTAGCCGTTCACGCCGGGGAATCGCGGTTCATCGAGAGGTGCGCTCAACTCGGGGTGCGTTCCATCGAGCACGGCTACGAACTGGATGAACGCGCAGCCTCGGCCATGGCCGAAAACGGAACCTACCTGGTCCCGACGCTGGTGGTTACCTCCGACGAGGAATACATCGCCGAAAGACCTCCGTGGATACAGGAGAGGGCCAGGGCCGTGCGCGATGCCCACGTGCAATCCTATCGAACGGCGCTCGCCGCCGGGGTCAAGATCGCCGTGGGGACCGACGTACCCGACTTTTGGCGTTACACTCACCGGGAGATGCGATTGCTGGCGGAGATGGGGATGTCCAACTGGGACGTCATGGCGGCAGCCGTCGTTACATCGGCGGAGCTTTGTGGCCTTCCCCGTGGTGGCGTCGAAGTCGGATCCCCGGCTAACCTCATAGCCGTATCCGTTGATCCATCGCAATCCCTGGACTTCGAGCACCCTTCGCTGGTGATCGCGCGGGGGGTTGTCGTGCGAAACGGCAGCGGCATCTAGGTGCTCGCGTACGGGATGCAGTTCTCTTGGGCATCCCGTACGCGGACTTACCTCTAGCGGTGATCGCGGGAGGTGTAAACCCCATCGCCGTGGGTCGAGAGGAGATGTCTCCGCGGTCGTAGGGTTCGTGGAATTATCCCGCTCGCCCACCCGACGAATGCGCCGTTCCCTTGACACGGAGCCACCGGCGTTATAGCGTGAACCCCAAACTATCAGATTATCTCTTATCCAGAGAGGCTGAGGGACTGGCCCGATGAAGCCCGGCAACCGGCGATATCTCGCGACGGTGCCAAATCCTGCGATGTGCTAGCACATCGATAGATGAGGGGAAGCTTTTGTACCGGAGGTCCCTTCCATCACGAAGGGGCCTTTATTAGTTTTCGGTCCTGCTGAGCAATGCATTGGCTCCGGATGGGGGAGAGTGTCCTTGGTGGATGACAGAGTATACCGGGTTGGCGAGGTAGCGGTTCACCCCGACGCAGGGGCCGTGGCCGCGGCCGCCGGTTATCCCGTTGGATCCAGCGATACGAGGATGGAGCGCACCCTGCGGCGTGCCCAAGGGCGGTACAGGGTCGAGCTCGCCTACTCCCGCGACTCAGTGGTCGTTAGCGGGGAGAGGATCGAAATCGGAGGGCATTCCACCCTTGATTCCCTTTCATTGTCGCGTTTCTTGCGGGGATGTACCGGCATCTTACTCCTGGCGTCCACGCTCGGTGCGCGAGTATCCGAGGATATCGAAAGGTTGGGCGAGACCGGGCGCATGGACGAGGCCCACCTCCTCGATGCCGTCGCTTCCGAGATGGCCGACGAAGGGCTCGACGTCGCCCGGCGCATGGCCGTTCGCCATTTACTTAACCGGGGGGAGATGGCCGCGCGTCGAAGGTTCAGCCCGGGATACGGGGATGTCGACCTCGGCTTTCAGCGGGTCTTGTTCGACCGATTGCGCCTGGGAGATCTCGGGATGTCGATACTGCCCAGTTGCATGCTGGTGCCAGAGAAGAGCGTCTTGGCGATGGTGGGGATTAGGAGGATGATGCGGTGAGCGAGAAGAGATTGTGGGAATTGCTGCGGGGTGGGCACATCCTGATGGATGGGGCGACCGGGCACGATTTGTTCCGGCTCGGGATGCCCCCGGGGGTGTGTCCGGAGGCGTGGATCCTGGAGAACCCGGAAACGATCCGCGATCTGCAATCCCGCTACGTGGCGGCGGGATCCCGGGTGATCCTAACCCCGACCTTCGGCGCCAACCGCCGCAAGCTGGCCGGATACGGTCTGGCGGATGACGTGGGGGAGATGAACCGAAGACTGGCCGAGTTATCGCGCTCGGTCGCCGGTCGGTCCCTGGTAGCGGGTGACGTGTCCATGACCGGTGAATTCGTGCGACCGACGGGATCGCTGGATTTCGAGGAAGCCGTGGACCTATTCCGCGAGCAGATCGACGGATTGGTGCAAGGCGGCGTCGACTTGATATTCGTGGAGACCATGGTCGACCTCGCCGAGGCCCGGGCGGCACTCATCGCCGCTCGCGAGGCTTGTGATCTCCCGGTGATCTGCAGCATGACCTTCGAACCCGGTGGTGCCACGGTTACGGGCGTTCATCCCGCCAGCGCCCTCATCACGTTGCAGTCTTTGGGGGCCTTTGCCGTCGGATGCAACTGTTCCACCGGGCCCCGGGATATGCTGGGCATCATATCGGAGATGGTGCCCTACGCCGAGGTCCCGTTGGTGGCAAAGCCCAACGCCGGGTTGCCGAGGATGACGCTGGAAGGCGATGCACATTACCCGCTTTCCCCCGACGAATTCGCCGAGGAGTGCGCCCCGCTCCTGGCGGCCGGCGTGGAGATCATCGGGGGTTGCTGTGGGACGAATCCCGGACACATCGCGGCTCTGGCCGCCCTCGACGATGGCTTCGGGGGACAACCTCCGCGATCCAGGGGTTCCCATCGCGGGATCGTTTGCTCGCCGAGGCGGCGGGTCGATCTCGGCGAGGCCCGACTGCGGATCATCGGTGAGCGCATAAACCCCAGCGGGAACCGCGAGCTATCGGAGGCTTTGAAACTCGGGCGTATGCACGTCGTGCGGGAATACGCCATCGAGCAGGAGGAGTGCGGGGCGGATCTACTGGACGTCAACGTGGGCTCACCTGCTTCGGGGGAACTACACATAATCGACGCAGTCGTGGAGGAGATGGCCGCCCGAGATGTCCCTGTGGCCATCGACTCCGCGGATCCCGAGGTCATCCGCCGCGCCCTTCGTCACTACCCCGGGAGGGCACTGGTGAACTCCATCTCCCTCGAGCCCGAAAGGGCTGACGTTCTGCTGGATATCTGCCGCCAGTACGGTGCCGCCTTCATAGCCCTACCCATAGGCGAGGATGGCATACCCGACACCGCGGAGGAACGCTTCGAAGTCCTCCGACGGATCGGGGAGAAAGCCACCGGGGATTACGCCATCGACCCCCGGGACATCGTGTACGATTGCCTGATGCTACCGCTCTCCGCCGACCCCCGCGCCGCGGAGAAGGCTCTCGAGCTGGTGGAGCGGGTTCGGGACGAATTGGATGCCCCCGCCGTGTTGGGCGTGTCCAACCTCTCCTTCGGTCTGCCCCGCCGGGGTGCCCTCAACGCGACGTTTTTGGCCATGGCTTCCCGGGCCGGTTTGAACCTGGCCATAGCGAACCCCTGCGACGAGGCGGTAAGGGAGGTTCGGTTCTGCGTGGAAGCCATATCGGGTGGGGACGAGGGGCTTTCTGAGTACCTAGGCCTTTGGGTGAACGATGAAGATGGCGGGGACTTCGATTCCCTGGGTACGGCGGATAAGATCCGTTATTGCGTGCTCAGGGGGCTTCACGAGCGGGTGGTTGGGCTCGTCGGTACGGCCCTGGGCGAGATGGAGCCCGGAGACATCCTGGACTCCGCCGTGTTCCCCGCCATCCGCGAAGTGGGGACCCGCTACGAGGATGGTCGCATGTACCTGCCGCAGCTGGTCGCGTCGGCCCAGGCCGTGGAAAAGGCCGTCGCCTCCCTTCGCGAGTTGTATCCCGAGCGCGACGACGGGCGTGCACCCGTAGTGGTGATGGCTACGGTGAGGGGCGATGTCCACGACATCGGCAAGAACCTGGTTTGCATGATGCTCCGCAATCACGGCTTCCGTGTCATCGACCTGGGCCGCGATGTGCCCGCGGAGAGGATTCTCGACACACTGGTTCGGGAGAAGGCGGACCTGGTGGGGTTGTCCGCCTTGATGACCACCACGGCCGCCGAGATGCGCAAGGTTGTCGCCGATATTCGCAGCCGGGAAATCCCCTGCCGCGTTTTGGTGGGTGGGGCGGTGATCACCGGGGATTTCGCCGAGGAGATAGGGGCGGATGGCTACGCATCCGACATGCACTCCGCCGTAGCCGTCGCCTCGCGCCTGGTGGGTGAGACGGGGGGTGCGCCATGAGGGTGAGCGAGATAGTCCGGAGGTCGCGCGGCTTCTCGTATTCCTTCGAAGTCTTCCCCGGTATGGGGAGAAATGGTCGGAATATCTACCGCGTAATCGATGAGATGGTAAAACTGGGACCCCGGTTCATCAGCGTCACCTACGGAGCGGGCGGGGGCAACCGGCGGGACCTGTTGAGCCTCTGTGGCCACATAGCCGCCCGGGGAGTCACTCCACTGCCCCATTTCACCGCCGTGGGGCACACCCGGCGCGAAGTGGACGAGGTGCTCTCCAGCTTCAGAGATCACCGATTCGAGAACGTCCTGGCCCTTCGCGGCGACCCGCCCCGGAATCACGAGGGTCCGGTGGAGGATCTGTTTCGGGACTTCTCCAACGCCTCACAGCTCATCCGCCACGTGAAGGAACACCACCCCCCGTGCGTGGGTGCCGCCGCTTACCCGGAGGGTCGTCCCGATTGTTCCCGGGAGGACAACCTGGGATATGCGCGGGAGAAACGGGATGCGGGGGCCGAATTCTTCATAACGCAGATGTTTTTCGAAAATGATTGTTTCTACCGCTTCGTGGAGGAGTCCGGTCTCGGCGAGGCGGTGATCCCCGGGATACTGCCCATCTTCGGGCCGGGGCAGCTGGAGATGGCCAAGAATCTGGCCGGCGCCCATATCCCGCGGCCCCTACTCCAGCGATTGATGCGATGTCGAGATGACGCCGAAGCCTTTCGCGAAGTGGGACTGGATCACGCGTCGGCGCAGATATCCGAGCTGGTAGGGGCCGGTTTCGGTTTCGTCCACATCTTCACCCTGAACCGTTGGCGGGATACGGCGGAACTATTGGAGAGGGTCCGGTTGCGGGATCGGAGGAGGGCCAGTGGCCCTCGCTAGCGCGGAGATCGACCCCGGGACGCATCCTGGTCGTGTGGCCGGGGTTGGCACGGGTTCGCAGTGTGGGACCGATGAGTATTTCCTCGGTCGGAAAAGGCGAGCGAAGATATACCCACGACGGGAGGTATGGAAGTGAAGACGGTAGCATTCCAAGGTGAAAGCGGAGCCTATTCGGAGGAGGCCATTCGAGAGCATTTCGGCGCTAAGGTGAGTACGCTGGCGCGCCAGAGTTTCGAGGGAATATTCGCGGCGGTGGGTGCCGGGGAAGCGGACCTGGGTGCCTTGCCGGTGGAAAACTCCACGGCGGGAAGCATCAACCGCGCCTACGACCTATTGCTGCAACACGATTTCAAGGTGCACGGTGAAATGGTTCTCCGCGTGCGCCATAATCTCATGACTGTGGCCGGCGGGGACGGGGAGATCACCCACGTTCGCAGCCACCCCCAGGCCCTGGCGCAGTGCGAACGATTCCTCAACGAGCGGGGATACGTGGCCGTGCCCTGGTACGATACCGCCGGGGCCGCCCGGGATCTCGCCCGCGACCCAGAGGGGGGAGTGGGTGTCATCGCTTCGGCCCTGGCGGCCGAGGAATACGGCCTGGAGATCATAACCCGGGACGTGGAGGACTCCCCGGACAACTTCACCCGTTTCTTCCTGGTGGGTCGCGGCGAGGCCCCGCGCGCGGATCACTCCAAGACGAGCCTCATCTTCGCCGTTCCCCACGCCCCGGGTTCCCTGGTCGCGGCGTTGCGGGAGCTTTCCGACAGGGACATTAACCTCACCAAACTCGAGAGTCGTCCCCGCCGCGGCAGGACCTGGGAGTACTTCTTCTACGTGGATTTCGAGGGGCACTGGGAAGAGGATCGTTGTCGCGACGCCCTGGCGGGTCTCTTGAATCGGGCGGCGTTCCTGAAGTCGCTGGGTAGTTACCCGGCGGCGACGCCCTCGGACGATCCCGAGTCCGACGAGGGACAGCGGGAGATGCTTCAGATCTGAGTAGTGGATAGAGCGATCAAGTGAACGGGCCCCGCCGGGAGCGGCACCTTATCCCCGGCGGGGTCCGTTCATCGGGCCGGAATCACCCCGGGGGGTGATGACAGGTCACCCTCCGCCCACCTACCGTTGAAACGGCGCTCTTGCCCCCGTAGAAGACTAACCGAGGGGCTCGGTGCGCGACGTCGAATCGAAGGTAATCCCGGACCGGAGAGGATTGGTGTTCTATTGCCCCAACGGAGAGCATTGAATTCGAAGGACCACATTCGCGCGCGCGGATCGCTGCGACCGAGGCGCGTCCGCGTCCTTGCGCTCGTCCCAATAATATTACTACTCGCTGCGACGACCATGGTGGCCTGTGGAGGTTCCGATGACGGAGCGCCGAACGGGGCATCGGACTCGCCGGACGGCGGCACTCTCGCCGCCGGGGATGCGACCCCGGATACGGCGGGAAATGACTCCGCTGCTGCGGGCGAGCTCCCCTTCGATTCCGCGACCCTGGTGGAAGCCATCGAGGAAGCGCACGGCCCCCTGGGCGAGGGGGGAGAGGGGCGATTCCTCCTGGGTTTCATGACCACCGAAGTGGTGGACGGCATTCCCGTGGACGCGGTGGAGAGCTACAACACGGGGGAGGAAGAGATATTCGCCTGGGTTGTCTTCGATGGCCTGGACGCCACCGCCCTGGAGGGCGAGATCCGTATTCCCTCTCGAGATGACGAGGTGGTGGCCACCGCTGAAGTGACGTTGGCCCATGGCCATGGTTGGAGTGGGATCCAGTTCCCCAGGCCCGATGAGGGTTGGCGGGTGGCCCATTACGAGGCCGTCATCAGTTCAGGTGAAGCCGAGATCACCATGGAGTTCGTCATAAACTACCACCCGACCGGGGGGTCGAGCCTGGTTGCGGCCGACGGCCGGGTGAGCCTGCCGGGCGCCGTCGCGGTCCCGGGGGGGTCCTCGGGTTCTTGGCAGCTGGCCGATATACCGACGCCCGAGGACGGGTTCGGTGGTCTCTTGGTGGAATCGGGCCGTTGCCTCGCCTTCAACTACAGGGGAGACCTGGCGGTCTCCGATGATGGGGTGACCTGGGAGTCCATTACCCCCGATTTCGAAGTGGCACCCACCTCCTTCGACTCGGCCAACGGTCGATTCTTCGGTTTCACGCAGTCCCGTCCCAACCAGTATTCGTCCGGCGACGGGGTAAGTTGGACGCGATTCGAGATGGGTAACCATGATCCCCTTTCGAACATCTGGCATACCCACGATGGATATGTGGGTGGGTCGCACAGGAACATGATGATGCACTCCGAGGATGGTGGCACCACCTGGTGGCGCTACGGCTACGAAAAGGAAGGCCACACCAGCACCCAAAACGTCTATCTGCATGAAGTTAACCAGTTCTTCTACCACGGTGGCGAGTACTGGTGGGTCAAAGAAGACGGGATCGAACGGGGGAGGGTGCTGCACGATCCAGACACCTGGATACCCTTCGGCGAGGATGAATCCCGCATAGCCGGCGCCCGGGTGATCATCAATGGCGATGACATAATCTTCTGGCGTCACGGCACCCGGGACCTATGGGAGTATACCGGGGGCGGGTTTGCCAGGATAGATACGGATCTCGGGGGCGATGCCCTCTCCTCGATACTCCCGGGGAACGGGGGATACCTCGGGGTTCGATGGGACGGGGCGGTATTGCGATCCCCCGACGCCAGGGATTGGCACCTGGTGGCCGAAAGTCCCGAGGTCAACGAAGCCCCGGGGGGCTCGGCCATCGTCGGGGATCGGCTGGTGGTCATCTTCGGGGGCGTACTGTACAGTACGCCCATCGATTGAGCGAGATCGGATGAGGAGCGTTGAGCCCGCATCCCAGGTTACATAGAGAAGGGGAGGGTCCCGTGGGGGCGTGGCCGCGCGGGACCACTCCTCGAGGTCGAGGGTTCCCTTGGGAACGGGGGATGCGGAGGAAACCCAATGCGGTGAGCAGCTATCACCACCTCTATCTTCTCCTCTAACGTCCGTTGATGCTAAGCGTTCACGGATCCCCCTACGGGTATCGTGACCCGCAGGATCGATCGAGACGCCGATATCAACTCTTGAGGTCCTCCTTGGCTGCGAGGTACTCCTCCCGGGATATGTCTCCCCTGGCGTAGCGCATATCGAGTCGCTCGCGCGGAGTCACGGAACCAGGCGCAGGGGATCCCGAGCCCGGCGAGCTCGAGAGAGCTTTCACGAGTAACCAGACCGCCAGGACTATCAGCGCAAGCACTGCTATCAGTCCCACGACCATCAGGGGCATGAACCAACCCGACCATCCGTTCCACATCATCATGGATCCATCCCTCCTCCCCATCATGGGTGCGCTCGAATACCATCGAAAGAGCCAGTCGCGCATCGTGGAGATTTCAGTCCTTTGATTGTCCCTGATTCGCACCGCCAAGGCCGCGACCTCTTCGTTTTGGGCCAATCTCCTCCCGAGGAGACGTTGTGACATCATAACCGCCTCCATGTGATGGACGATCATGTCCTCGAGGAAGGCGCGCTCCAGGTCTTCTCCCGCCAATCCCTCCAATTCGCGCATCATCGGAGTATAGGACACATCTCGATCTGCATCCGGATACCAGGTATCCAGATACGATTCCATGAGCTCGATTTCTGCGCTTTGCGTCTCGATTATGAGATGGGCGAAATCCCTCAGGGGAGCGCGTTCTGTGTTTTCTGCCAGGACGGCGGCGGCGGATATCGCTTCCTCGTGGTGTGGGATCATATGTATGAGGAAGTCTCTCTCGTCCGAAATCACCCTCCCCATGCCCGGATGGATCTGAGCGGCGATCGGGGTTGTTCCCCAGAACAAGATAGATAGTCCCACCAATGCGATGAGGATAATCTTTATCGAAGGAATGCCTTGCAGCCTCTTCATCGCGACACCTTTCCGTGATCGTACCTTGAAATGATGGGGCTTTGCCGTCGCAGTCCTTCACTTGATGCCGATGGGTCCGGGGGCCATATTCGCGAAATGGATAACCGGTGCTTGCCGTGCGATTCCCCGCCCATCGGGGGTCCGACGGAGAAATCGCCATCTGTTAGGTGCATTCCCGATCGACAGTGAACACAAACTCGAGAGAGTGCGGTCATCGATGAAGCGATACCGGGGCAACTCTGCTCTAGCGCGCACTCTCCCGCTCGCAATTCAGTTCGCCCCTCGGTCTTTTATCTTGGCCTCGGATCTGCGATATTCCCGGTAATCGGTCACCTCGGAGTGCTTTCCGTCACCAGTCGGAGTTTCGTCGCGCTCCATCGGGTAGGTCCCGTCTAGCCCAATAGGCGAGTCGGGGTTGGGGAGCATCCCCGCGATCCTTTCTCGCCTCCTGCCCCCGGAGTAACCGTTCAATCACGTCGCCACTACTCAAACGGCGCCGATACCTCGCCGCAGGCCCTTAAGTCACCTTGGACACCTCCGCCAGTCCTCGGCCGGGTTCGTTTCCGGGCCGCCGGGTTGAAGGATGCGGCCTCGGCCACCGCGTTTGCCCGGGGGATTATCGCCCGCGCGGTTTTGGGGCGGGGTGCTTGGGACTGGAGGTTAGCCTCAGCATAATGGGATTCGCCCAGGGCGGTTGGCGCCATCCTCGAGTCGCGTGCGCCCGCGAGCGCGGTATTCGGCGTTGGTAACCGGACGAATCAGGGGTGTTGCCGAACCAGTCTCAGCCTGGTCCGGGCTACGACCATCGTGGTCGCGAAAACTCGAGTGCCGGGAGCGAAGAAAGGGGCGACGGCGTCACTCGCCCGGAATCGACCATCGCCTCCGGTGTGGTAACTGCTCTCGGGATCCCGATCCACCGTTTATCCTTCCCCATCGCCGGGATGTTCCTACCAGGTGGGGAGGCCTCGATCGCCTTCGTCGGCAAGTCCCTTCGGATGGGCACCTTCTCGTTCGGTTTAAAGGGGGTGCTCATCGTGGCCAACCGCGCCTTCCAAGGTGCCGGACGGACGGTGGTTGTCACGACGTTTTCGCTTTGTCCCGTGTAGGAATTGCGCGTTCCCTTGGCGTACTCATCGTCTCAGCCGGTAGAATGGGAAAGACCCGCATCATCGATCGAGATTCGCATATCGGGGGGAGGAGGACAACGACACTTGCTCCCGAAATCTGAATGATGCTGGTCCGGCGTGTGCGCCTCACGCGCGTTCCGCCACCACAAATAATCCATACAATTCTCCGAATCGCCATCCCTAAGGTTGAAGTGCGCTACGGGTGGGCGATCGGTAGGGTCTCAGGGGGAAACCCCGGGGCCTCCCGTGCTAGGAAAGGAGAATCGATGTGATGCCGGATTCGTATGCCCCCTTCCGCGGGAGGTGGCCTTCCCATTTCAGCTAGCCTCTTCCATCGGGAACCAAAATAGGTACTCGCAAATGCCCGGGCGCAGTGAGCCCAGGGCGGATCAGTGTGGGGAGGCGAGCGTTTGTGCGAAAGACTTGGTTGGTAGTTATGGTCCTGGTACTGATGACGGCGGCGATCGGGTGCGGCGATACTTCGACCGATCCGGGCGATGCCGATGATATCGGGCTCAATCCGGAGGAAACGGTGGTCCTGGTCACGCCGAATAAAGGGGAGTCGGAACTCAGTCTGCGTGAGATAACGGAACTGGAATCGATTACCCTGGAGATCGAGAGGGACACCGATGACGGTCCCGAGGAATTCGAGATCACCGGCGTTACCCTGGACGCAATGGCGGAAGCCGTCGATGTCGATCCGGCGACGCTGGAAGGGTTGATCTTGGTCGCGGGCGATGGGTACTCGGTGGAAGTGTCGGCGGAGGTCCTGTCCGATCACGAGGCGGTATTCGCCTACTACGTCGACGGAGAGGCATTAAGCGGCGATAGCGCACCCCTTCGCGCCTTCTTCCCGGGTTCGGAGACCATGTACTGGGTGAGAAACCTGGTCCGGATAGAATTCATTGGTTCCGCCGAAAGGGCCGTCGCGGCGTCGGAGATTTACCTCCTGGAGACCCTCTTCGCCACCATGGAAGAGGTAGATTACGGCGGCGAGGCCGCAGTGCGTGCGTCGGATATCCTCGAGTACGCGAAGGGAGAAGGAAGAGTGTTCATGGCGGCCACCGACGGTTTCGAAAAGAGCGAGGGCGCGGACATCTTCTCGGAACACTTCGTGGTCACGACGGGCGATACCGCGCCGGCTTTTAGGGGAGAGGAACTGCCGCGCGGTATGCACGTCCGCGACCTGGTTTGGTTGACCGTTGGTGAAACAGCTTTCTATTCCGCGGCTCGCGGAGGCGAGTTGCTGCAGATCCTGGATGTAGAGAACCTCCGGTGTTTCGTTGGTGGCCCTGGTGGACGCCGTGGGATTGGCCGAAGTTGATGCTCTAGTGCTAGAGGCCGTCGACGGATACTCCGTCGAGATAGGGTGGGGCGACCTGTCCCGGGGTGTAATCTACATTCGCGACTCCGGCGAGGTCTCGGTGGCCTTTGACGATCTGCCCCGCAGTGCCAATGTGCGGGATCTCCTCCGCATCGGGACGGGGGAATGATGTCAAAGTGACGGTGCTTTCATACCTCTTTCGCCCGCCGTGGCGACGACGCATCTTGGGTAGGGGGCCGAGTGCCGGGATGATGCTGCCTTTCCTCGTCGTGTTGGGGCTATCGGTGGTCGCTTGCGGTTTGCCCTTGGGCGAGACGGCTCCCGAAGTCTCGCACGGGCTGTGGATCGTGGGCGATGTCGAGGTTGCAACGCAGATCGATTCCCTCGACCCGCGAGATTGGAGCGTAGAACGCCTGGAGCGGGGCGATCGGACCATAACTGTAATCCCGCTGGCGGAGTTATTGGAGATGTCAGCGCCCCTCGCTACTGAGTATCGAGTGGCGTTCGCCGGACGTGATGGGCGCCTGGCGGTCGTAGGAGGCGGGCACCTGGCCGACAGCCGATTAGGGTGGAGCGAAGAGTACGGTTGGGAAGTGGTCAATCCCAACCACCCCGTCAGCGGTAACATAAAGGATCTAGAGGAAATCGTGGTCCTGGCCGAGGATCCCGGTCCGCGACATAGCCTCAATGTCATACGGCTCGGCGAGAATATCGATCGATACACGGTCGGGGAATTGGCGGTCGGTGAATATACCGTCGGTGCGGAACCCATCGGCTCGGCGTCGAGGGAGGTGGATGGCGTAAACCTCGAGGCCAAAATATACCAGCGGGAGCGTTGGATCGATTTGGATCGATTCGTCCGAAACCGCGACTACGAGGAACTCGTGGTCGTCGGAGAGGCTGGAGAGGTGGCCGTCCACGCGCCCGGGGGCAAGATGATGCTCGAGAGGACGTCGCTTGCGTACCGTGCGGCGGATGGTGTGGAAATATCGAGGGTTAAGGGTATCGTCTTGGACCCCCCGAAGAGGATGAATACGGCGATCTTCGGGGATGCCAAGGAATCCCTCGAGCGCGGGATCCCCACCATGGTGGTCTTGGTCGATGGCCTCGGGTGGGATCAGTATCTCCACATGATAGAGAACGGTAGGATGCCCTTCCTCGGGGCCGCCGGAGAACCGGACCCAGCCCTGGCGATCTACCCCTCCATCACGCCGGTGAACGTGGCCGCCTCCATCACCGGTGCGCTGCCGCATGAGAGCGGAGTCGTGGCCAGGAACACCAGGATTCCCGAGGTTCCAACCCTTTTCCAATGGGCGCGCGAGCGAGGTATGGAGGAGAGCGCAGTCATCGGGCCCATTGCCCCCATCGATCTCGGTACCGATCCGCATTTTCGTACCGACGAGAACGGGGATGGTTCCGAGGACGACGAGATATTCGACACAACCCTAAAGCTAGCTGGGGAAGGGTACGACTTTCTCTATGTGCACTTCAAGGGCGTGGATGTCGCGGGGCACGCCCACGGGGCGTTTGCGGAAGAGACCCTCTCTGCCATCGATAGAATCGACGGGTACGTGAGGGGATTGGCCCATGTGTGGGAGGGGAATATGATAGTCTACTCCGACCACGGCATGAAGACGACCCCGGACGGGGGAGAGCACGGTCTGTTCGTCCACGAGGACATGTTCGTTCCCCACTGGTACTTGCGCTGAGTTGCCGGTACGAGACCGAATCGGCGCCGCGCATGACACCCGTGGTCACACTCACCCCGACCAGATGTCCCACCACGCGCCCTCGACATACCCAGCCCCAGGTCGAGGACGCGCTGGCGCTCCCTCGCCCCGAGGGCTTCCGAGCCCGGCCCGGGAGGATATTCCCCTCGGCGATCATGAGAAGCACCTCAAATGTTCCTACGGGGCAAGTCGCGGGGCACGCTGTCCCGGGCGCTACTTGCTGGTATACTGGATCGGAGTGATGGGTTTTCCCGCTGACCACCGGAGACTTCACCCGCCCGGGACCGGTTCCGAGCGGTCGTCGTAGGGGGTAACGACATCATGGAATCGCGGCTTTGGCAGGTATTCCTCCTCGCAGCTCGCATGGGCGTAGCCGCATTCGGTGGGCCCGTGGCCCATCTCGCCATGATGGAAAGAGAGGTCATCGAAAAGAGGGGATGGATCGAGCGAGACCACTTCATGGACCTCCTCGCCATCACCAACCTCGTTCCGGGACCCAACTCGACGCAAATGATAATGCACTTCGGGTTCGTCAGGGGCGGTGACCCCGGGACCTGGATCGCGGGATTGGGATTCATCCTCCCGGCATTCCTGATCACCTTGGCCCTCAGCTGGTTTTACGTCCACCTGGGGATGCTTCCCGCCGTGGAGGCGATATTTTACGGCATCAAGCCCGCCATAGTTGCCCTCATAGTGACCGCTCTCTGGCGCATGAGCCGGAAGGAGATCCGAGGCGCGGAATCCGCGGTCCTTTTCTCCCTCGCCGTTTTCGCATCTTTCCTCGGGGTGAACGAACTCTTGGTAATGGCCGGGGGGGCTTTTTGGGGATTGGCACGTCACCTCCGCGGCAGGATCCTGTCCGTGGTCCCCACCGGCATTCTCATGCTCGGGGCGACCTCTACCGCTCCCGGCGGCAGCACGTTGACGTCGCTGGGGCTACTGTTCCTGAGGTTTGGAGCCACGCTATATGGCAGTGGATACCTCCTCATCGCCTTCATACAAAGGGACCTGGTCTCGCGGATGGGCTGGCTAACGGGCCAGCAACTTCTCGACGCCATAGCCATCGGTCAGATGACGCCCGGCCCGATACTCACGACCTCGACCGTAGTGGGTTACATCGTCTCCGGCGTTCCCGGCGCCATCGTAGCTACCACGGCCATCTTCCTCCCGTCCTTTTTCTTCGTGATGATGGTGGGGCGCTGGATGGACCGCCTTAGGGACTCGCGCTTGGCTCGTTCCACCATCGACGCCATACTGCCCACCATACTGGGCGTCATCGCCGTGGTCGCCTGGGGACTCGGGCGAGAGGCCCTGGTGGACCCCTTTTCCGTCGCGCTGGCCATCGGAGCCGGGATCGCGCTCATGAAGGCCCGGATGGACTCCGTGCTCGTGATCATCCTGGCCTCGGGAGTCGGCTACGTGTGGCAGGTACTGTTATAGGTTATGGAGGCCGAAGGCTGGCCTCGCTGCGTCGAGACCACCCACCGCACCCTCGAAGCATGCTATCTCGCGTCTCCCTACCGCCGATCTTATCGATACCGAATACTGGATAGTACGCGGGATTGCGAAGGATTCATTACCCCACCGTAGAAGCATCGAGGTAGCACATGCATTGTGCAATCATATATTGGAGGAGGTTCGAAAATGTCCGAAGAGATCGCACGCGTCGGCAAGAAAGCACCCGACTTCAAAGCCAATGCATACGTGGATGGCGGCTTCGAGAAAGTCAGCCTTTCATCTCACGCGGGCAAGTGGGTGGTCCTCTGCTTCTATCCCGGGGACTTCACCTTCGTCTGACCTACCGAACTGGCGTCAGTTGGCGCCCATTACCCCGAATTACAGGAACTGGGTGTTGAGGTCCTGTCCTGCAGTGTGGACAGCCAGTACACCCACAAGATATGGCAGGAGCAGGAGCTCTCCAAGATGGTCGAGGGTGGAGTTCCGTTCCCCATGCTCTCCGACACCGGCGGCAAGATCGGTCGCCTTTACGGAGTGTACGATGAAGAAGAGGGCGTGAATATCCGCGGCCGCTTCCTAATTGATCCCGACGGTATCATCCAGGCGATGGAAGTATTGACGCCCCCCGTGGGCCGCAACTTCCAGGAGCTGGTGCGCCAGGTCAAAGCGTTCCAGCACGTCCGGGAAACCGGCGAGCCCACGCCTGCAGGCTGGCAGCCCGGAAAGAAGACCCTCAAGCCCGGTCCGGACCTGGTCGGTAAGGTATGGGAAGTGTGGAAGATAGGGGAGTAGCGGTTTCGAGGGAGGCAGTCGAAGTAATCTAAGCGACGGCTGCATATCCCCTCGCGGGCCGTCCGGCGCCCGTCCCGGGAAACCGGTTCGGGCGTCGCGTGTTCTCGGGCCCGAGATCTCCGCGGCCACTCTCCGCCGCCTCCGGGTATGCCCCGGCGATGGGATCGGTTCGTTTGAGCCGTCCGCCGTAAGGGGAAGGAACGGGTGTAAACCCACCTTTCGCGCGAGGGGAAATGAGGAGAACGACGGGGGATGAGAGCCGTGAAGATCAAGTGGATGATATCTTTTGTCCTGGTGATGGTCCTGGGACTTGCGCTGGCCTGCGGTGGCCAGGCTGCGGATCCGGATTCCGAGGCGTCGAAGGGGCCGATCACCATCGCCTCCATGATAGACTCCGAGGGCGCCATCCTCGGCCAAATGATGGTGTTGCTCCTCGAGGCAGAGGGCTTTGAGGTGGACGACAAGACCGAGTTCGGAACGCCGGACATCCTTCGGGGTGCCCTAATGGGCGGCGAGGTAGACTTGGTCCTGGATTACACCGGCTCTGGCCAGTATTATCATGACGTCGACGATACGGACCCCTGGTCCGATGCGGAGGCTGGCTACCAGCTGACCCGCGAGTTGGATGCCGAGGCTAACGACATACATTGGCTCACGCCGGCGCCGGCCAATAACACCGAGATGCTGGCCCTGCGGCGGGACTTCGCCGAGGAACGCGGGATCGCGGACATGTACGATTTCGCCGAGTACGTGAACGCCGGTGGCGAGGTCAAGCTGATCTCATCGGCGTCCTTCGCCGAGAACGTGAAGGGACTCCTGGGTTACGAGCAAGCTTACGGGTTCAATCTCTCGGGGGATCAGTTAATTCTCCTGTCGGCGGGTAACACCGCCGAGATGCTTCGGGCCCTGGTCGAGGGAACCAACGATGTCAACGTTTCGTTGGTCTACGGGACCGACGGTGCCCTGGAGCAAATGGACCTGGTGGTCATCGATGATCCCGAGAGCATACCCCCGGTGTACCTCCCGACACCCGTTCTCCGCGGCGAGATCCACGAGCGATATCCGCAGATCGAAGAAATCCTGGCACCGGTATTCGAGACGCTGACCCTGGAAACGCTTCAAGGTTTGAACGCCGCCGTGGCGTACGAGGGACGGGATCCCACCAGCGTAGCCCGGGAGTACCTGGTATCCCACGGATTCCTGGAGGAATGAGCGCGGAGGCGATGCCGATGACCGACTCGCCGTTGGACAAGGTGACGATGCTCGGGGTACTCCTGTTCGGATTCGCCCTGGCGGTCCCGGCCTTCGTCACCTATCGCCCGAGTCGAATAGTGCGGGGGGAGCCCCTCTCCGCCCTGGAGTCGGCGGGACCGGCGTTTTGGGCCCTGGTGGCCTTGTTGCTGGTGATGGCGTTGGCCGCGACATCTCGGGGTTCGGTCCTCCGGGGTATGCCCACGGCCCTGGTCGGGGCCGTGGCGGCGGCGACGGTGGTCTGGGTCGTCGGATTGGCGGCCCAAGGGCTGGTGACATCCGAAGCACCCTACGCGCGGGTCTCGCTGTCCGCGGGTTTTTGGCTGGCCCTCTTCGGGGCCTACCTGGTCGTGGTGGGAGGTCTCAGGGGATACGGGGGAGCCGGATCGGCCGCTCTCTCGGTCGGTATCATGCCCCTCGCGTCGGTGGCGGTGATGCTCGTCGCAGGTCACCTGGATGATCTATCGATAATGCGCGAATTCTTCAACCGGAGGGGAAGTTTTCTCTCCGAGCTTTCCACCCACGTGACCCTCTCCTTCTCGGCCGTGGGCGCGGGAACGGTGATCGGACTGATCCTGGCCTTCGTGATCTTTCGATACGTGGCCACCGAGCGTTACCTGTTCTTCTTCGTCAACCTATTCCAAACCATCCCTACCCTATCGTTTCTGGGACTATTGATGGCACCCCTGGCCTTCTTGGCGGCGCGATATGCTTTCCTCAGGGGGTTCGGCATCAGCGCCATAGGGTGGGCGCCGGCTTTCATCGTCCTCTTCGCGTACACCCTATTGCCGGTCACCAGTAACGCCCTCGCCGGTTTTCGCATCGTCGAGCCCAGGGTGTTGGAGGCGGCCCGGGGTATGGGCATGACCGGGAACCAGGTCTTTTGGAGGATACAGTTGCCCCTGGCGCTTCCCGTCATCGTTTCGGGCGTACGGACGGCGCTAACCCAGGCCATCGGAAACACCATCTTGGCCGGGTTGATCGGCGGCGGTGGGATGGGTACCATCATCTTCCTCGGTTTGGCCCAGGCCGCCCCGGACCTGATACTGCTGGGGACCATTCCTGTGGTGATCCTCGCCTTGGTAGCGGACTACGCCATGAAGGGATTATCCGAGATGCTGTCGAGAAGCCTGTTGAGGGGTTCGCAATGATAGAAGTCAGGGGAGTCACCAAGGAATACGGGGAGGTAGTCGCCGTACGGGACGTATCCCTCGAGATCGGTCGCGGAGAATTGACCGTGCTCATCGGTCCCTCGGGGTGCGGCAAGTCCACGCTGATCCGCACCATTAACCGTATGATAGAACCCACCGAGGGGACGGTGGAGATAGACGGCGTCGATGTCCGCGAGAGCCGCGTGGAGGAACTCCGGCGAGGGATCGGATACGTGATACAAACGGTGGGGCTCTTCCCACACTTTTCCGTCAGGGAGAACATAGCCACGGTGCCGAGGCTCCTGGGTTGGGAGAGGGAGCGAACGGAGCGACGCGTCATGGAGCTTTTGGACATGATGGGGCTGCATCGCTCCTTCGCCGACAAGCGACCCAGGGAACTTTCCGGGGGAGAGGCCCAAAGGGTGGGCGTGGCGCGCGCCCTGGCCGCCGACCCCCCCATACTCCTCATGGATGAACCCTTCGGAGCCGTGGATCCCCAGAATCGGGCCCGACTCCAGGAGGAGTTCTATAGCATACAGAAGCGCCTCAAGAAGACCGTGGTGTTCGTCACCCACGACGTGGAGGAAGCTGTACGCCTGGCGGATCGCATTGCCTTGATGCGCGCCGGGCGGGTGGTGCAGTACACTACCCCGGAGCGCTTCATCCTGGAACCCGCGGAGGCCTTCGTCTCGGAGTTCCTCGGGATCGAGTACCCGCTGAGACTCCTGGGGCGACACAGCGTGGCCGACTGTTACCGTAAGGACGCCGCGCCCGGCGATACTCCAGGCCCGGGACAAGCGGTGCCCATGGATACCCCTACCCGGGAGGCCCTATCTTTGCTGGTGGCCTCCGGCCAGAAACGCCTGGACGTTGTGGATTCCGACGGTAGAGTCGTCGGCACTTTCGACTTCGAATCGGTACTGGGTCTGCTCGGGGGTGGTCCCGGTGGCGAAGGCTAACCGGGTCGGCTGGATCAAGGCCGCGCTACTTTTCGCCGCATTCTTCTTCGTCGTATTCCGCTTTGCGACGCTCGAGTCCCTCTTCCCCTCCATATTGGTGCGTCGCGGGATCATGGTCGAACGGGTACCCCTTTGGATGACCGCCTGGCAACACGTCTACCTTGTGGTCATATCCAGCGCCATGTCCGTGGCGGTGGCCGTCGCCCTGGGCGTGATCACCTTCTTCCCCTTCGCCCGGGAGTTTCGAGACCTGTTCATCGAACTGTCCAACCTGGGGGAAACTTTTCCCTCGGTGGCGATAATCGCCTTGACGGTTCCGATGCTCGGGTACGGATTCTGGCCCGTCCTCCTCGCCCTCTTCATCTACGGGATCCTGCCCGTACTGCGCAATACCATCACGGGAATCGAGAACGTGGACCCGTCGGTGCTGGATTCGGCCCGGGGCATGGGGATGGGCCAGGTGGAGACCATCCTTCGCGTGGCACTACCACTGGCGCTGCCAGTCATCGTCGCCGGGATCAGGACCTCGGTTATCATCAATATAGGGGCGGCCACCATCGGGGCTACTGTGGGTGCCGGGGGGTTCGGGATCCCCATAATCAGCGGTATCAGGAGCAACGATATGGCCCTGGTCCTGCGCGGGTCCATCCCCGTAGCCCTGCTGGCCGTGTCCGCGGACAGTCTTTTCGCCCTGGCCGAAGATGCGGTGTCCCGAGGGAGCTGAGGACACCCGGGCGGCAGGTCCGGGGCTTAGCCGGGTCGAAGGCGCGATGGGATGGTCGCGGGGTCCGCCGACCGGGGGTCCAGCGTATCGATGAAGGATCGAGATGTCCGGCGAAATGACGCCGGTGCAGATGGGAGTGGAGAATGGATAGATATCTAGTTACGGGAACCAGCGGGTTCGTCGGGGCCTCGGTGCTCGTGGAACTGTTGCGGGGCGGGGCCGAGGTGGTCGCCTGCGACTACGCCGAAGCCGACGCCGACTTGAAAGCGGAAGCGGAGGCCGCCGGTCGAGTCAGGTGGGTGCGAATGGACGTGAGCAGAGACAGCGATTGGGAGGCGTTACCCGGGGGAGACTACCGGGCCCTGATCCACACCGCCGCTGTTACCGCTCCCGAATCCGATTCGGATCCGAAGAGGACGGCCGACGTCAATTTCACCGGAACCGTCAACGCCCTGGAGTGGGCTTTTCGCCGCGGAGTGCCGAGGACGGTGTGCACGAGTTCTTCGGCGGTATATAGGTATACGGAATCCACGGCTCCCCTCTCGGAGGAAATGTGCGTGGATCCCCGTTTCACCTACGGGTTGACCAAGATCTTCTCCGAGAGATATCTCTCGGTTTATCGGGAAAACCTGGGCCTCGACGCCTGCTCCGTCAGGCTACCCTCGATGTACGGTCCCAGGGAACGCCCCACGCAAACCAGGACCGACATGTCCCCGGTGTACCACATGGCGCGCGCCGTCGCCCGGGGGGAGGACATCGCCGTGTCGGGAGCCGACATCGCCCGGGATTGGACGTACGTGGGAGATGCGGCCGGGGGCCTGGTACACCTTTGCGGCGTGGAGGGTGGACCGGACGTCTTGAACCTCTCCACCGGTGTTTTCGTCCCCCTTTGGGAAATAGTGGAGGCCTTCCACCGGGTCCGTCCGGGCCACGGGATCGGCATCGTCGAGGATGGATGCGCGGACCTGGCCATGACAGGCACCAGCGGAGGGCAGCCCATGAATCCGGACCGGCTCCACGAGACCGGGTTTTCCGCGGAAACCGGGATCGACGAGGGCCTTTCCGCGTACCTCGAATGGCTGGAGGCTGACCCCGGGCGCCTCGCGTGAATGGCGCATCCGGGAACGGATGCCCGGCGGCGGTCGACGCATCCGCGAAGGTCGCATGCCGCCGGGCTTCTCCTGGTTGGTGATGGTAAGTTCCGCAGGAGATGTCTTGTCACGCGCGAATAGATCCGCGAAGGTCTTCGAATTCCGGGCGGCCCCGTTCCTTTGCGCACCGGGGGTCCAGGACCAGATCGGGTGGGAGTTGAGCGGATAGAGTGAAGATCCTCGACCGTCGCCTCGTTAGAAATATGAATAGTTCCCGCGCTCAGATGTTGGCCGTCACCGTGGTCATCATCATGGGCCTGGTGGCGTTTACGATGCTCTCCACGATATCCGAGAACATGTCCGATTCCCTCTACAGCTACTACGAAAGCCAGGCCTTCGCCGACCTGCACCTGGAGTTTTCCTGGACGGACGTGGCGACGGTGGACGAGATCCTCAGGGTGGAGGGTGTTCGCGGGGCCGAGGGTCGCGCGGTCGTGCAAACCAGGGCGCCCCTGGCGGAGGATCACGAGCCCACCCTCCGATTGATCGGGACCCCTCCCGGGTCATCCGTCAATATACCCTACCTAGTCGAGGGCAGGATGCCCTCGGGAGACCTGGAGATCGCGCTCTTGCATTCTTTCGCCCGGGCGAACGATATCGGACCCGGGGACGAGATTCCGGTGGTCTTGAGCGGCCGGGAGACGAGTTTTACCGTGGTCGGCCTGGCGATGTCTCCGGAGTTCACCTACGCCATCGAAGACATCCGCTCTATGCTTCCCGACGATCGTGGTTTCGGCGTGGGGTTCGTCGCCCTGTCCGATCTCCAGGAGCGGGTGGGCGGCTACGGGAGGATGAATTCGGCCACCGTGCTTCTCGAGCCCTCGGCGGATCCCGACGACGTCGCAGATGCCATCGAGGACCGAGTGACGGGTTGGGGATTGCGTTCGGTTATCACCCGGGATGATCACATCAGCCACACCATGGTGGAGATGGAGTTGGACGGGCTGGAGCAGGTATCGCAGATGATCCCCGTCGCATTCCTCGGTATCGCCGCGGTGGTCATATACATGATGCTCTCTCGCATGATCCAAGATGATCGCGCTTCCATCGGGATACTCAAGGCCACCGGCTATACCGACGGGGAGATCCTTTTCCACTACTTCAAGTACGCTTTGGTCATGGGGATAATCGGCGCGGTCATCGGGTTGGCGTCGGGGCAACTGCTCTCCATACCCTTTTCGGCGTTTTTCGTCGAGTTCTTCCACATACCGGACATCCGGGCCACCGTGGATCCGCTGTATCATCTCATCGGGTTCACCGTCACCGTCGCCTTCTGCGGAGCCACCGGGCTGCTCGCCGCCCGGGGTACCCTGGGAGTGGCGCCGGCCGAAGCCCTCCGGCCGCCGGCACCGCCGCCGGGGAGTAAGAATATGATCGAGATCCTAGCGCCCGCGAGCTGGGATGCCATTCCCTTCGCGTGGAGGACGGCCCTCAGGTATATCTTCCGCGGCAAGAGACGTTTCTTTCTCGGGATGATGGGAGTTGCCCTGACCTTCACCGTGGTACTCCTGCCCGTTTACGCCTACTCCGCCATGATGGGGATCTTCGTGGACCAGTTCCAGGAACTGGACGTGTACGACTTCACGGTATCCTTCGATGCACCCGTCACCTTGGCCGGAGCCCGGGATATATTGCGGGACGTTCGGGTGGAGGAAGTCGAACCCTTCATGGAATACCCGGTATCTATAGAGTGGGGCTGGCGGGAGCAGGGTATGGTTGCCAAGGCCCTGCCCGCGGGGGCGGCCCTCCAGCGCTTCGAGGACCTCAACGGATCGGAGCGCACCGTGCCGGAGCGCGGGATCTTCATTTCCGAATACGTGGCGGACAGGCTCGGGGTGGCCGCGGGGGATTTCGTGGAAGTTTCTTCTCCGATGGTTCGCGACAGGACGGTGCAGATGCCGGTGCGAGCCGTGGTGGTGCAATACCTGGGTTCGGGAGTGTACATGTCCATCGATCAGATGCGCGCCCTGGTTGGTGGAGGAGCGGGGTACGACGGCGTCTTGCTCAACTCGGGCGACGACGTCTCCACGATACTCTCCGGCACGCGCGGCGTGGCCAGTGTACAATCCACGCAGGAACTGGTGGATAGGTTCATGGATTACCTGGGGTTTTTCATCTTCGCCCTGGGCTTCTACTCCGTCGTCGGGGGCGTCCTGGGGTTCGCCATCCTTTTCAACACGGTTTCCGCCAGCGTATCCGAGAGGCGACGGGAAATCGCTTCGCTTCGGGTCCTCGGGTATTCCAAGGCCGAGGTCTTCGGACTGTTGGTACGGGAGAACCTCCTGGCCATCATCATGGGATTGGTCGTGGGTTTACCCATGGGCTACAGCATGGTCGCGCTCATAGTTCACTACTTCAGCACGGAACTATTCTCCTTGCCCCTGAAGATCAGTCCCGAGGCCGTGGCCTTCGCCGCGGCGATGACGGTGGGTTTCTCGACGATCACGATGTTGGCGGTGAGGGTTCGGGTTCGGAGGATGGGGTTCCTGGAGGCCCTGACCTCGAGGTTGAGCTGATCCCGCCGCCCGGCAGTGCATGAATACTGAGTTGTGTCCCGGGAAGGATGGTCTCACGTGATGGATGGGCACCCGACCCCGAAGTTGAAGCCGCCCGAATTCCGCGATGTCTTGATGGCGAGAAAGAGAATCGAACCATACCTTCGTCCCACCCCGGTCTTCCAATCCCCCCTGCTGGATGAATCCCTCGGTTTCCGCGCACACGTCAAGTGCGAAAACCTCCAACCCACCGGAGCCTTCAAGGTCAGGGGTGGGGTCAACCTCATGTCGGTACTGGCCGAGGAGTTCGGTGACCTCGATGTGATCACCGCGTCTACGGGAAACCACGGCCAGTCCATCGCCTACGCCGGGGCGCTCTTCGGAGCGGATGTCGCGGTCCACGTCCCCGTGGACGCCGAACCCCTGAAGGTGCGAGCCATGGAGACCATGGGCGCCCGGGTCGTGGCCCGGGGACGGGATTACGACGAGGCCCGAGAGGAGGCGCAGCGGATAGCGGAGCGCGAGGGCCGTTACTTCGTGCACACATCCAACGAACCGCACCTCATCGCGGGAGTGGGAACCTCCACATTGGAACTACTGGAAGTGGTGCCCGATCTCGACGTTCTGATAATCCCCATCGGCGGGGGAAGTGGGGCTTGCGGGGGAGGGCTGGTGGCCAAGACCATCAATCCCGGGATCCGCGTGATAGGGGTGCAATCCGAGGGTGCCGACGCTGTCCACCGTTCGTGGAAGAGCGGGACGCTTCAGACCACGCCCGAGGTCCGCACCTTCGCCGGCGGACTGGCCACCCGGGTAGCCTTCGAATTGCCCTTTGGGATGCTTTCTGAACTCCTGGACGATTTCGTCCTGGTATCCGACGCGGAACTGTACGAAGCGATCCATTTCCTCGTCGAGATGACCCATCAGGTGGCGGAGGGCGCCGGTGCCGCATCCACCGCCGCGGCTTTGCGGATGAGGGAAGAACTGTCCGGCCTCGACGTGGGATTGATGCTCAGCGGAGGGAACATCGGGGTGGAGTCGATGTTCGGGGGAGCGAAACGCGGGTAGGCGCCCCCCCGAGATGGTTTCCTAAGAGCTCGAATCGTCCTAGTCCAGTGCACCTTCCATGACTATGAACTCGTGGGCGTCGAAGGAGAAACCCCATCGCCGCAATAGATCGCCGATATCCGTCCTGTGCGGAGGGAAGAGGCAGGCGATCTTGGAAACCCCGGTTTCGCGGGCCCGGGCGATGCCCTCTCGCAAGCCGACTTCGGCGTCGCCACCCAGGTAGGCGATGTGGAACTCGCGCTCGGGCATGAAACGGGCTCCCATGAACGCGATGTTCCCGAGGGAATCCCCGTAAAACTTGCCCTCCCGGGCCCAGACCCGGAGGGTGTCCGGGGAGAATGTGAAGAAGGTCCGGTTCATCACGGTGAAATCGCCCCATTCCCTTCGGCCCCGTGCCGCGGTCATCCGGACCTCCCCGGGATCGTCGATGGGGGAGAGAGTCCCCGGGGGGCCGGTTTCCGGCAGATGTTCCGGCGCAGCGAGGGCACCGCGGAAAGTGGCCGCGACGGAGAAACCGAACAGCTCCGCCAGGCCCTTGCTGGCGGCATTGGTTACCCCGGTGTACATTCGCATGGTGGTAACGCCCCTCGGGCGCGCCAGATGAAAGAACCAGCGATAGAACTCCTTGCCGACTCCGAGCCCCTGGTACTCGGGCGAAACCCGAAGGGATTCCAACCACGCGGAACCGTCGGGAAGGATGGTGAACTTCCCGCAGCCGGCGGGTCGGCCATCGATCTCCGCGATACCGAACCCACCCCTCTCATCGGCGATGAACTCGTCGAAGACCTCTTCGAGATACCTGTGATTGGGCATGGCCCCGGCCTCGATGTGGGCCACGGCTTCGCGATCGGTGGGACGAACCGACCGCAATCTAATGTTCTCGGGCATGAAATGACCTCCAGTCAAAGTTGCTATCGACTCCACCAGATGAGTGTATCATTCTTCCCGGGTGACGTTCCTCCTTCGATCTCGTGGGTCGGAGAAGGTCTTTTCGCGGCGTGCGCCGGCCGCGCGGGCGTGGTAGACTCTACCCGTCGTCCGGGTGCACGGGGTGCAGTTCGTTTAGTCGTTGCCCGGGGATAAAACGAGTTTTCGGGGTGATCCCATACCATGCGCCACCGATGCGTTGCCCTCATAGCGTTCCTGTCCATATTGTCCCTCGCGGGCTTCGTGGGTTGCGGTTTCGTCGAGGGCGATCCCGTCGCTCCTTCGCCGCCCGTTTCGCCCCGCACTCCGCCCCCGGAGATCAACCTGGTGGCAGTCCAAATGCGAGTCGACGAATCGATGTTCACCTCGGGGGACACCTTCGAGGCGGGGCTGCGAAGCATGATGGATTTGGCAAGCGAGGAGACGGAGCTGGGGTCGGACACGCTGGTGGTCTTTCCCGAGGATATCGGCCTCCTCACAGTACTCTTCGGACAGGGAGATACCCTCTCCACCGCACGAGGGTTAGAGGACGGGATGGAGAAGGTGATCCGCTCGAACCTCGTGTCCGTCGGAAAGAACAAACTCTTTCACCGCGTTAGTTGGCCCCGGGCCCTCTTCTTGACCTTCGGTGAGGGCATGGCGGAAGCCTATTTTGAAACCTTTTCCACCCTGGCCCGCGAGTACGGAGTGTACATCGTCGGGGGATCGGTGGCGCTCAGCGATGCGAGCATGTCGCCCTATGTTCCCGACGGTATTCCCGGTGCCCCGGGGGAGAAGGAAAGGAGAAACTCGGCGGACGTCTACAACGCCGGTGCCGTCTTCGGTCCCGGGGGCGAGGTCCTGGGTGTAACCCGCAAGGCCAATCTCATCGAGTTGGAGGGTCCCGGCGGGTTGGACCTCGTCCCCGGTGATGTCGAGGCGGTGCAACCGATACCGACGTCCCTGGGATCCATCGGTTTGGCAATATGTCTCGATGGTTTCAGCCCCGGTGTGCTCGACGCTCTAGGGGAGGCCGATATCCTCGTCCAGCCCAGCGCGAACCCCGTCGAGTGGGAGCGCTGGCAACAGGAGGAATGGCTCGAGAGCAGTTGGACGGCGGTGGTCCAAGAGCGGCGCTTTCCCTATGCGGTAAATCCCATGCTCACCGGGAATATCCTGGATCTGTCCTTCTTCGGGCAAAGTTCCATCGTGGTCTCCGATGCTTCGCGGGAAGAATCCGTGCGGGGGTTCAAGGATCTCGATGATATGCCGGGCTTCGCGGCGGTGGCCTCCGATGATTTCGAAGGGGAAGTGATTTCGGTAAGGGTTCCCCACCCCGATCATCGCTAGGTGATCCCACTCGCCGCCCGCGCCTCCGGCGGTTGGAGCAACCGGCGGTTATCCGAAATACCGGGATGCCGCGCAGGATGAAGGATGGATGGCGTCGAATATTACCTATGTACAGGGGTTTTGCGTAGCGAAGCGGGTTTGGTTTCCGGGAAGGTATTCGTCACCCATCAGTAAGTTCCACATCCATTCGCCGCCCTCGGGCGCGTCTCGTCAACCTCAAGCGGATTTGTAGAAGGAACCATACACCAAGTCCCATGGTTATTTCCCCGGAGGGGAGGCGAATGGTCGATGCTGTTTTTGGCGTTGATGTCGGTTCGGGATGGCACCGAAGATGAAAGGATCGGGCGTCGCGCGGCGTGGAAGGTCCCAGACGGGATGCGCATCCTCGGTGAATACTGGTTGATGACCCCTTCCCCGGAGTGCGTAGTCGTCTTCGAGGCCGAGGATGTCGCGGGTATGCTGGAGTTCAGCGGGGCCTGGAACGATGTCTACCAGGTGGAGGTCTTCCCGGCGATGGATGCCGAGGAGGGATTGGAATTGGCCCAGATGTTCGCCGGGAGCGGATGAGGCTTAATCGGGAAGCGACCGAGACGTGCCGGATGGGGGCGGTGAAGGTGCGCCGATACCCAGTTAGTGGTCGTTCACGATATGCCCATGGGGCCAGAGGGGTTCGTCGAAATGGCTGAGACCGCGAAGACCGTGATTCCCGAGGGGTCGGAGTGGTTCGAGACCTAGTGCGCTTTCGACGGGGGAAGGTCTTTCTGCCAGGGGCGGTCTCCGGGCGGTGAGGCCCCGGAGGAGGGATTTCCGCGGCGGAATGGGCCGTGGAGGGTGTATATCCGGCGATGGTTTTCGATATCGAAGGCGGCAGGATCGAGGAGGACCAGGACGGTCGCACGCGGGGGCGGGAGGAAGGCCCGACCCGCCCCCCGTACTTCAGGTCCGGATCTCGATGGGGAACTCCAGGTCCACTACCTCCAGGTCGTCCACCACCGTATTCCTCCTCACCACCATCACGAAATCGGCGCTCGGTGCCAGGGGGAATATGCTCCAGTGCCAGGTTCCCGGCAACAGGCTCACCCCGGCGGTACCATCCAGCAGGAAAGCCCGGACGCGTGCGGGGTCCGGCCCCGACCCCGCCAGGGGAGCATCCGCGGGCGCCAGGGCGAAGATGCACGGTTCATCCGTGAGGGGGATGAAACTCTGGCTCGCCCTGCGATGGCGTTCCATCTTCTCCAGGATCGGTTCGCGTTGCATTACCCTCAGGTAGGCCAAGTCCACGGGGTCCCCGGAGAACTCGAGGCGCGCCATGCGGTCCCAATAATGGTATATCCCGAGATCCATGTCGGGAGCTTCGTCCCCGGGATGAAGCACGTCCCCGAAGGGCCTGAAGGCCTCCCGGGTCAGGGGTTCGGGTCTGACTATCGGTTTGTCCACTTCTCTCACCTCCCGCCATCACCTACGTAATCCTAGATCCGGGCGCGATTTCCTGCCGGGGATTCGTCGCGCGCGGTTGTCTAGCGGATAGATTCCGCTCGAATCCGAAAGGGTCGAGGGTGGATTCGGTCGAAGGTAGAATCCAGGTGCGGGGTGATATCCCATGGAGGTAGCCGGCGATTCGCCGGTAGAAATAGGATCGGCTCCGCCGTAAACCCCGGAGCCCGCGGAGGGGAAGGTGTCGAGATGGGGATCTTGTTCGAAAACGCCACCGTTATCACGATGTCGAAGGACGGGGACATAATCCGCGGGGGAAGCCTTTACGTCGAAGGGGAGACCATCGTCGATGTCGGAGGTGCCCCGAGGATGAGGATGGAGTACGGCCGAAAGGCGGCGAGGATCGTGGATGCGCGCCGCAAGACGATCCTCCCGGGGTTCGTCAACGCCCACTGCCATTCGACGCAATTGGCCTGCAGGGGAAGGGCGGAGGACGTCAGCAACTGGGATGCCGTTTGGGGGATAATGGGAAGCATCGCCGACGCCATGACTCCCGAGGATGCCTACGCCGCATCTATGCTCGCCCACGTTGAGATGCTGAAGTCGGGTATCACCACCGTGGTCGACAGTGGTCGCCATATGCCCAGGGCCGGGGAGGCCGCGGTGGATAGTGGCATAAGAGCCTTCCTGCACGTGGCCTTCCGCGATGCGGACCCCGGCAAGGTTAGGGACGGCGGTATTTACGAGTACGTCCCTTCCATCGGGGAGCGGGGCCTGGGAGAGGCCGTCGCCCTGGTCGAGAAGTTCAAGGGGGCGGCCGATGGCCGCATCGATTGTCTCATGGGGCCCCACGCTACGGACGTCTGTTCCCCCGATCTGTTGGCCGCGGCCCGACGCGAGGCGGACAGGTTGGAGGTCGGGGTTACCATCCACCTGGCCCAAAACGAGGTGGAGCCCCGACAATGCCGGGCGGCCTGGGGGGCCTCCCCGGGACCCATGATGGAGCGCGCCGGTTTCCTGGGGCCGGATTTTTTGGGAGCCCATGCCATCTTCGTGGAGGAAGAGGATATCGCGGCGCTGGCCCGCAACGGGTGTTCGGTGTCTCACAATCCCCAGATCAACGCCAAGAGGGCTCACATCGCCCCCGCCGCCGACATGATGGAGGCCGGGGTCAACGTCGCCCTGGGCACGGATAACATGTTCTACGACATGATGGAGGTCATCAAGACGGCGGGGATGGTCTGGCGCTTGAGGGCTGGCGACCCCACTCAACCCGAACCCATGCGTATCCTGGAGATGGCCACGATCAACGGTGCCAGGGCCCTGGGTATCGAGGATCGAGTAGGTACCCTCGAGCCGGGTAAGGTGGCCGATTTGATAATGATAGACTGCGATCGGCCTCGCTACATCCCCTCGGTCGAGGAAAATACCATCACCAACCTGGTCCATTTCGGTTCATCGAGCGACGTGCAGCTCACCATGGTGGGAGGTCGCGTCCTGGTGGACGATTTCCGCTACGTCGGGGGGAGCGAAGGGGACATAATGGATCGAGCCCAGCGCTCCGGTGAAGAGGTTTGGCAGCGGGCCAGGGGAGAGTGGTCGAGGAAACCCGGCGGTCGCTAGTTTACTCCACCGTCCGACGGGACGGCTTCCCGGAGGATCGCGACGGGTGCACCCGGGAGCCTACCCCGACGTCTTCCCCTCGACGCGCCGCCGATCCCGTTTGAGATGCGGCGGGATCCGACGCGTCGGGGGGAGGAAGTAACGGTGGATGTCGGGTCAGCGAAGGAACTTCTGTATCTCTACCTTGTAGCCGTCGGGATCCCTGAGGAAGAAGTGATAGATTCCAAACCGGGGGTTCTCCCGCGGCGCGGACTCCACCTCGACCCCGGGTTGCCCCGACATCCTATCGTGGATACCGTCGACATCGTCCGTCAGGAGCGTGATGATGATTCCTTCCGTCGAGGCTTTCGGGAAATGGTCGCAGAAACCCAGCAGGCTGCCGGGCCTCACCCGGTAGATGCGGCATGCCCCCTGGTCCTTGTAGAGGGGAAGGCCTATCATGTCGTGGTAGAATTCGTGGGTCGCGTCGAGGTTTGACGAGTGGTAAAAGGCCACCAGGCCGTCGAAAGACACGCTATCACTCCCCGCCGTTGTTGGAATTATCTTCCGCAGATTTTCACTTAGCATCTACTTCATCGCCCGGGGTGATACATCCTTCACCGATGGGTGGAGTTCTCGCCGATGGCCTTCGTGGAGCCGATGCGGAGTTTCCGTGGGGCGGTGCGGGGATGGATCGGAATCCAGGGGAGTGGATCCATACTCCTATCTCATAATCGCGGACATGAGGCCGAACATGTGGTAGACGGTGACCCAGGTGTAAGCCGCCAAGACGAATACCAGGAGCCCCCGGGAGATCCATTGCATCCCGTGTCTTACCATCCAGATCCGATAGAGCCCGGCGGGCACTACTATCAATTTCACCACGGCGAACCAGGGGGTACCGATGAGTGCGTCCATGTAGGGGTTGCCCTCCGGGATGCCCAGGGATAGCGCGCGCAGGGTCAGGAAGTAATCGGCGAAATTGAAGATGCCGATGCCGATCAGCGCTACCTTTATCCATCGGTCTCGCGGTTTGTCCATCGCTGGCCTCCCGGTTCAGTCATACCCCGGGGGACGGATTTCATTCTGGGCCCACGGAAATGATCCGACGATGGCGGAGGCCATCCGCGGGGTTAAGTCCACTATTCCCTTTGACAACCCGATGGTATTCCTGAAAAATATTCGTGAACGTTCCATTATGGTCCCGGGAGGCGGATATGAGTGACGAAGTGAAGGATGCCCTTATACATCGACTCGATTACCTGGTTTCCGGCGTGGGCAGACATTTCACCAACGCCCGCCGGGCTTTTCGCGATTTCGACGTGACCGGCCCCGAGTATTTTCTCATCAGGCTCCTATCGGTCGAGGGCACCAAGAGTGTCTCGGAGATCGCAAGCCACCTCAGCCTGACACAGGCGACCGCCTCAAACGTAATCAATGCCGCCCAAAGCAAAGGGCTGGTCGCGAAGGTGAAGGATCCCGACGACCGGCGAGTAACCCTGATCAGCCTCACCGAGGAAGGAGAGATCTTGCTCGAGCGGGTCAAGAGGGAACGCCTGAAGCGCACGGGGAAGATATTGCGACGTCTATCCGAGTCCGAGCTCGAAGATCTGGTTCGCATCTTTTCCAAGTTGAAAGAGTCCCTGGTGGATGGTGAATCGCCGCCGGATCGAAATGAAGCCCAATAGCGAGGATGGGATCCCAGGAGATCCCCCTTCGAATCGAACGGGAGCGTTATAGTAGATGGCACAGCAAACTCGCGGCAGGAAGGTCGAGGGACTGACAGACGGTCCCATCCTCCCGGCACTTCTCACATTGTCATGGCCCATCATCCTGAGCAACTTGCTTCAGACGGCGTACAACCTGGCCGATACTTTCTGGCTCGGTCGACTGGGGGACTGGGCGGTGGCGGCGATCTCGGTCAGCTTCCCCATAGTCTTCCTCTTCATCTCCTTGGGCCTTGGTCTCACCATCGCCGGAACGGCCCTGGTGGCACAGCATATCGGCGCCGGGCAACACAGGCGCGCCAACTACCTTTCCTCGCAAACCCTGGGGTTCGTCGGCGCGATGGCCGTGGTTCTCAGTTTCCTAGGCTACTTTCTCTCGGGACCCATCCTCGGGCTCATGGGACCCGAGCCCGAGGTGATCGTGGCCGCTGAAGCCTACCTCCGCACCTGGTTCCTCGGCATCCCCTTCATATTCGGTTTTTCCGTATTCCAAGCCTTGATCAAGGGATACGGCGACACCATCAACCCCATGAAACTCATGGTGGCTGCGGTGCTACTAAACATTGTGCTGGATCCTCTGTTGATCTTCGGGTGGGGACCCTTCCCGGCCCTGGGAGTCCAGGGTGCCGCCGTGGCGACGGTGTTTTCCCGGGGTTTGGCGGCCGTGGTGGGATTGCATCTACTTTTCAAGGGGACCCTGGGAATCAAGGTAAGCCTGCGCCACATGAAACCGGACTGGCCCACCATCGCGACGATATTGAAGATAGGAGTGCCGGCGGCGGCCGAGCATTCGATGAAAGCCGTCGGAATCAGCGCCATGACGGCCACCGTGGCCTTGTTCGGCACCCCGACGCTGGCGGCCTTCGGGGTGGGCAATCGCATAGGTTCGGTGGTATTCCTGCCCAGCCTGGGGCTGGGTCAGGCTACCACCACCATGGTGGGTCAAAACCTCGGTGCCCGTAGGGATGACAGGGCCGAGAGTGCGACGAAGCTCGGCTCGGGTATCGCCTTCGGGATCCTAACCCTTTTCGGGCTTTTCACCTATACTTACTCCAATTTCGTCGCAGGCATATTCCTCCCCGGCGAAGAGCTGGCCATGGGGCTCGCCAGCGACTACCTCAGGGTAGCCGCCTTCTCGTATGGATTCCTCGGGGTTCTCAACGTGGCCAATGGAGCCTTTCGCGGGGCCGGGCGCACGGTCACAGCCATGACCTTCGCGCTGCTTTCGATGCTCGGCATCCGGGTTCCCCTGGCCTACATCCTGTCCACCCTTACACCGATGGGTGTGGACGGTCTCTGGTGGGCGGTTAATGCTAGCAACGTCCTAGGAGGGGGATTGGCGTTCCTTTGGTTCACCAGGGGTACCTGGAAGGGGCGCATAATCGATTGACCTTCGTTGGTCGCGACGTGGTTTCGGGGGTCCGGTCACCGGACCCCCGAGCGTTTGCGTGGC